>NZ_JBEZGQ010000087.1:0-15937 GCF_040650095.1 Actinoplanes sp. NPDC048791
GCGGCGCCCCGGGGGCGCCCATCGTCGAGACCGCCACGGCACGGGTGACCTGCTGGGGGCGCGCGGCGGCCAGCGCCAGCGCCACGGCGCCGCCCATGGAGTGGCCCACCACGGCGTAGTGCTCGTGACCGAGAGCGTCCATCAGGTTCGCGGCCTGCTCGGTCCACAGCCGGAGCCCTCCCCTGGAGCCCGCCGGGATCGGCGTACGGCCGAACCCCGCCTGATCGGGGGCAACCAGGTGCCAGGACGTGCCCAGCGCCTGCGCGGTCGTTGTCCAGGCGCCGGACCCGGTCGTGCCGGGTCCGGAGCCGTGCAGCATCAGCACTGCGGGCCCGGTGCCGCTTTCCAAGACGTGGACGGGGGATCCGTCGACTGTGACGGTCCGCTGTATCGACACGGGGGCAGGTCAGGTGTTGACGGACTTCGAGAAGAGCTCCATCATCGCCCGGCCGAATTGCGGCATGTCGGGCCACCCCCGGCAGGAGACGAGGTTGCCGTCCACGACGTCGGGAGCGTCGATGACCGTCGCGCCCGCGTTTTCCATGTCACCGGTGATCGGCGGGAAGCAGGCCGTCTTCCGACCCTTCAGCAGCCCGTACACCGCCGGCACCTGTGCGCCGTGGCACACCAGTGCGATGGGGAGGTTGCGCGCGAAGAAGTGCTCGGTGATGCGCCTGACGTCGGCGTCGACCCGGATCCATTCGGGGGCCCGTCCCCCGGGGATGATGAGGGCGTCATAGCGCTCGACGTCGACCTCGGCCCAGGGCACGTCGACCGGCAGCTTCCGGCCGTTCTTCTCCACGTAGGCGTCGGAGTTCGGGTCGAACTCGTGGATGACCAGTTGCACGTCACGCAGCGTCCGTGACGAGACGTCGACGTCCCAGCCGCCCTCCTGCACGCGATAGTAGGGATACATGGTGTCGAGCTCCTCGGCGGCGTCGCCGGTCAGGAGCAGCGCTCTGGGCAACTGCTTCTCCTCGCATCTGGGGGGCGCGTGAGTAGATCCGATCCGATCCGATCCGGTTGAGTCAGCATCGCCCGGGGCGGCACGCCCGTCAAGCCTCTGCCGCCATCGCGTCCGCGTCCTTGACCTCGTCGAACAACCGCCGGAAACGCTCGCCGGACCGCAGGATGTGCCGGCGCATCGCGTAGGCGGCCGCGTCAGGGTCACGCGCGGCGATCGCGGCCACGACCTGCTCGTGCTCGGCCATGGCCAGGTGGGTGACCTGGGTGTCGTGGTGCAGCCGGAAGAGGTGCACGTGGCTGTGCAGGCGGGCGAGCGTTTCACGGATGATCTGGTTCTCCGCGCTCAGGGCGACGAGATCGTGAAAAGCGGCGTCGCGTAAACCGAAGGCGCCATAGGCCATGGGCCCGGTGCCGCCCTCCAGCTCCGCCATCTCCTCCAGCATTCGTCGCAGACCATCCACCTGCTGCAACGATGCGCGTTCGGCGGATCTGCGGGCCGCCGCCGGCTCGAGGAGCAGACGGATCTCGAGCATGTCCTCGAATCGGTGCCGGGTGATCTGGGGCGGAATGCGGTAGCCGGCATGGGGCACGCGCACGACCAGGCCCTCGGCCTCCATGCGGTTCAGCGCGTCCCGGATCGGCGTCTGCGAGACCCCCAGCTCCCGCGCCAGGACGTCGATCGTGACCCGGGAGCCAGGCTCGATCCGTAGCGACATCAGCTGGCCGAGCAGCGTGTCGTACACCTCGTCGGCCAGCCGGCCATGAGCTCGGCCCGGCGGCATCCCGCCCGCCATGGCGCCACGGTCCCGCGCGGTCACCGCTTCGTCGTCCATCGTGACGTGAGGTCCTTTCTTGCGTCCCGGCGAACCTGTTGACATCAATCACAACGCTGCGACATGCTGACGCCCTCACCGGATCGTATAGGAAACGTGGCGGTCGCTCGCCATCGCGGAACCGCCCGCCATCGCTCTACTTCGATCGCCGCGAGCTCCCTCCCGGTCCGCGGGCCGGCCCCCGCGGCAGCCCGCGACACGCCTGAAGACCAGCAACTGCTCGGCGATGCACCTAGCGAGGCTCTAGAAGTCCTTACCCAGAAAGCAGGCAAGAAGATGCGGTATCCGAAGCGAACAGGACAACCGCCCGTTCCCGGTCGAAGGGTGCGGCTGGCGACGGCGGCCCTGCTGCTGGTGACCATGACCACGGCGGCGTGCGGCGACAGCCCGGACGACGACGCGAAGGCGAGCGCCCCCAAGGCACCGGCGACCATCCCCGAGCTCACCAAGGACCCGCTGACCCTGAGCTTCATCTGGTTCGAGTGGCCCCCCGCCCAAGCGTTGGAAGCCTTCGCGAACAAGGAGTACAAGAAAGAGCGACCCAACGCGACCATCAAGGTCAACACCGTACCGAACGCGAACTGGCACGACGCGATGTTCACCCAGTTCGCCGCGCGCAAGACCGACTTCGACATCGCGATCCTGGACTCGCAGCACATCGGCGAGGCCGTGACGAACGGCAACATCCTCGACCTCACCGACTTCGTCAAGCAGAACGTCGACGTCAAGGCCTACAACCCGTACCTCCTGGCGGCCTACGGCCAGTACCCCCAGGCGGAGACCGGCAAGCGCGACGAGAACGCCAGCCTGTACGGACTGCCGCTGCTCGGCGACACCTGGACGATGATCTACCGCAAGGACCTGATCGGCGACAAGCCCCCGCAGACCTGGGACGAGATGATCTCAGCCGCCGAGAAGTGCCAGGCGGACAACCCTGGCGTCAGCGGGCTGGCTTTCCACCAGGCCAACGGCTCCGACGCCGCGGCCGTCACCTACAACACGGTCAACGGCGTCTACGGTGGCAACCTCTGGGACGCCAAGACGAAAAAGATCGACGGCGTCCTCAACGACACGGCCGGCCAGGAGGCGATGGACGTCCTGGTCAACAAGATGAAGCCGCTGACCGCCAAGGGCTCCGGCAATTGGTTCATCGACGAGACGAACGCGGCGGTCGCCCAGGGCAAGGCCTGCATCGCGTTCAACTGGATCGCCGCGAGCGGCGGCCTGCTCGACCCGAAGCAGTCCACGCTGGGCAAGACGCGGGAGCAGATTCTCGACAAACTGGGCTTTGCCACCCTGCCGAAACAGAAGACCGACCTGGTGCCTCTCGGCGGCATGGGGATGCACGTGTCGGCCTACTCCCCCAAGGCGAACCAGGCCGAGGCCCTGAACTTCATGAAGTGGTTCGAGCAGGCCGACATCCAGAAGAAGTGGGCCGCGGCCGGCGGCGTGCCATCGCGTACGGACGCTCTGGCATCGCCCGAGTTCCTCAATGCCGGGCCGTTCAACCAGGTGTACGCCGACTCGGTGCCACGGATGCGGGACATGTGGAACGTGCCCGAGTACGCGCGCCTCGTCAACATCGAGAACACCAACGTGAACGCGGCTCTCAACGGCGCCAAGAAGCCGAAGGACGCGCTCGACGACATCGCCAAGGAGCAGCAGAGCGTGCTCGACTCCAGCGGCAAAAAGGGTGGCGGCGGACTGTGAGTGCCCCCGTCCCTCTGACGACCGACCGTCCCGGGCAGGTGGCGTCCGTGACGCCGCCTGCCCGGGGCAGGTCCCGCTGGTTGAGCGACCGCCGACTCGCCGTGGTCTTCATCGCGCCGGCGCTGCTGCTGTTGCTCGCCATGTCGGTGTTCCCGTTGCTGTGGGCGTTGTACCTGTCCTTCACCGATTACTCGGCCACTCGCGGGGGGCCCGCCAATTGGGTCTGGTTCGGGAACTACACCGCGATCCTGACCTCGGCGCAGGTCCATCTGAGGGCCCTGACAACGTTGGTCTACGTGGTCGGCGCGGTCGGTCTGCAGACCGTGCTCGGATTCACCATCGCCTACCTGATCTCCCGGCGTACGCACGGGCGAGGACTGCTGACGACGCTGTTCCTGGTCCCGATGATGCTGTCGCCGGTCGTGGTCGGGCTGTTCTGGCGATTCATGCTCGACGCGCAGTTCGGCGTGGTCAACAGCATGCTCGGCTCGCTCGGCCTCGGGCAGGTCGAGTGGCTCACCCGGCAGCGAACGGCGTTGATCTCGCTGATCGTGGTCGACACCTGGCAGTGGACGCCGTTCATCATGCTCATCGCCCTCGCCGGCCTCACCGCGGTTCCCAAGTACCTGTACGAGGCCGCCTCGATCGACCGGGCGTCGGAGTGGTTCCGGTTCCGCACCATCACTCTGCCGCTGGTGTGGCCGCTGCTCCTCATTGCCGTGTTGTTCCGGTCCATCGAGGCCTTCCGCCTGTTCGACCTCGTCTACATCCTCACCAGCGGAGGTCCGGGGGTCTCCACCGAGACGTTGTCGTTCCACGTCTACAAGGTCGCGTTCCTGGGCTTCAACACCGGGACCGCCTCGGCGTACGGAATCCTCATGGTCCTGGTCGTCATCGTCCTCACGCAGCTCTACCTGCGCTACCTGAACAAGCTCAAGGAGGACTGATGGCCCTCTCCGTCGGCGAGGCCGTGTCCACAGGTCCGGTCCAGGATCACGATCCCCCCACGCGCCGCCGTGGCGGCCGGGTCCGATCCGTGCTGGAGGTCGTGCTGCTGACCGTGCTGGCCGTGGTGATGCTCTTTCCGGTGCTGTGGATGATCGAGACGTCCATCAAGGAGAACCGGGACGTCTACGCCATCCCGGCCAAGTTCCTCGACTTCAAGGTCACGCTGGACCACTACAAGGACGTCTTCGTCGCGTCCGGCGGCGGTCGTTCGACCTTGTCCGGCTCGTTCCTCAACTCCGTCATAGTCGCCGGCGTCTCCACGGTGCTGGCCACCGTGCTGGGCGTCCCGGCGGCCTGGGCCTACTCACGCTTCGACATGAAGGCCAAGAAGGACCAACTGTTCTTCATCCTGTCCACCCGCTTCATGCCGCCCGTGGTGGTCGTGGTCCCCATCTTCCTCATGTACCGCCAGGTCGGACTCATCGACAGCGCGCTCGGACTGATCCTCATCTACACCGCGTTCAACGTCCCGTTCACGATCTGGATGATGAAGGGTTTCGTCGACGAGGTACCCGCGGAGTACGAGGACGCCGCCATGCTCGACGGCTACACCCGCTTGCAGGCGTTCCGGAAGTTCACCCTTCCCTTGCTCGTGCCCGGCATCGCCGCGACGGCCGTCTTCGCACTCATCTTCTCGTGGAACGAGTTCGTGTTCGCCATCTTCCTCACCTCCAGCGACGACGTCCGGACGGCGCCACCCGCGATCGCCGGGCTCATCGGCGGCACCACTGTGGACTGGGGCCTCGTGGCCGCCTCCTCCGTGGTGTTCGCCCTACCGGTACTCGTCTTCGCCTACCTGGTGCGCAAGCACCTCGTCGCCGGTGTGACGCTCGGGGCGGTGCGACGCTGATGGCCGGCATCGAGGTGACCGCGCTGCACAAGCGCTACCCGGACGGGACGGTCGCGGTTGAGCACGTGGACCTGTCCATCGCCGACGGCGAGCTGTTCGTGATGCTCGGCCCTTCGGGTTGCGGCAAGACGACCACGCTGCGGGCCATAGCCGGCCTGGAAAGGCAGACGACGGGCGACATCCACATCGGCGCCACGCTGGTCAACGATCTGCCGCCCGCCGAACGCGACATCGCCATGGTGTTCCAGTTCTACGCCCTCTATCCGCATCTGAGAACCCGCGACAACCTGGCGTTCCCATTGCGGGCCGAGGGGCTGCCCAAGGCGGAGGTCCGTGAGCGCGTCGACGAGGCCGCCCGGCTGATGCGGCTCGCACCGCTGTTGAACCGGAGACCGCGCCAGCTGTCCGGCGGGGAGCAGCAGCGCGTCGCGCTCGCTCGCGCCCTGGTGCGACGGCCACGGGCCTTCCTCATGGACGAACCCCTCACCAACCTGGACGCGGAGCTGAGGGCCGACATGCGTACGGAGATCAAGCACCTGCAGGGACAGCTGGGGACGACGATGGTCTACGTCACCCACGACCAGGTCGAGGCGATGTCGCTCGGTCACCGGATCGCCATCCTCAACAAGGGCCGCGTCGAGCAGATCGGTACGCCGCTGGAGGTCTACGACCGTCCGGTGAGTCTTTTCTGCGCCGCGTTCATCGGCTCCCCGCCGATGAACCTGATCGAGGTGGAGGTGGCCGACGGGAAGCTGCGCGGGCAAGGCGGACTGGCCCTCACGCCACCGCCGGGCCTGCCGCGGGACCGTCGCCTGGTCGCCGGCGTCCGCCCGGAGGCGCTGGAGGTCGCAGAACCAGGGGCGGAAGATTCAGTACCGGCCCGCGTGGTCTCGGCGGAGTGGCTGGGCGACGAGATCATCTACGTGGTCGACCACGGCGGCGGGCGCGACGTACGGGTCCGGATGCCATCGACGGCCCGGTTCGCCACAGACGCAAAGGTCGGGCTGCGGCACAGCGGCGGCGCCCCGGCGGTCTACGACGTGAGCACGGAAGAGCTGGTGGCCTGATGGGAACCGTGGCAGCGCACGGGCTGTGCAAGTCCTTCGGCAAGGTCCAGGCCCTGGACGGGGTGACGCTGGACGTACCGGACGGCTCGTTCTTCGTCGTGCTCGGGCCCTCCGGGGCCGGCAAGACGACGACCCTGCGAGCGATCGCCGGCCTGGAGAAGCTCGACGCCGGGTCGGTGCATCTGGACGGGCGGGATGCGACCGGTGACGCTCCGGCCGTACGGGATCTGGCCATGGTCTTTCAGAATTACGCCCTCTACCCGCGGCACACGGTGTACGAGAACATCGCTTCGCCGCTGCGGGCACGCCGCTCTTCCTCGAGCGAGATCGCCGCTGCCGTCGAGCGGATCTCGAGCCTGCTGCACATCGAACGTCTGCTGCAGCGTCGCCCCGCGCAGTTGTCGGGCGGTGAGATGCAGCGTGTCGCCCTGGCCCGGGCGCTGGTCCGTAGCCCGCGCGCGTTTCTCATGGACGAGCCGTTGACGAACCTCGACCTCAAGCTCCGCGTCGAGATGCGCACCGAACTCACCCGCATCCACTCCAGGCTCGGAGCGACCTTCGTCTACGTGACCAACGACCAGGTCGAGGCCCTGTCCATGGCCGACCAGGTCGCGGTGCTCAGGGAGGGCAAGGTGCAACAAATCGGAACGCCGACCGAGGTGTACGAGCGGCCGGCCAACCAGTGGGTCGCCGGGTTCGTCGGAAGCCCGCCGATCAGCCTGCTCGCCTGCCACGCCGAAGGAGATCGTCTGGTCGGCGCCCAAGGCTGGACGCTGCCACGGCCCCGCTGGACCACGGCTGAGGACGGTCGTCCTCTGCTGCTGGGCGTGCGCGCGGAGGACCTGTCCGTCGAGCGGCGTGGGAACGCGTCGTTGTCAGGGGAGCTCTACGAGCTTGAGCCGCTCGGTGACCGGACGGTGGTCGACGTCCGGGTGGGCACGGAGATCCTCAAGGTCAAGGCCAGACCGACCATCACCGGTACGGCGGGTGAGCGGCTGCTTGTCACGGTCGACCTGGACCGTGCGCACCTGTTCGACGCCGGCACCGGGCTGTCGCTGTCCGAGGCCGGGCGGTAGCCGCGATGAGTGACCCGATGGACGTCCTGGCCCCCGAGCACCGGCGGCTCCGGATCGGCGACGCCTGGCGCGACGCCGCGAGCGGAGCCACCTTCGCCGTCGAGGACCCGGCCACCGGCAAGACCATCGCCGAGGTGGCGGACGCCGGCGTTGTCGACGGCCTCACCGCTCTGGACGCGGCGAGCGGGGCCATGGCGGAGTGGGCGGCGACCCCGCCCCGGAAACGGTCAGAGTTGCTGACCGCGACGTACCGGGCCCTGACCGAGCGATCCGAGGAGGTCGCCCGGCTGATCACGCTCGAGATGGGCAAGCCGCTCGCCGAGGCCCGGGCCGAGGTGGCCTACGGCGCCGAGTTCTTCCGGTGGTTCGCCGAGGAGGCGGTGCGCGTCGAGGGGCGCTACAGCATCGCTCCCGCAGGTGGATACCGCATCCTCACCGTGCCCAAGCCGGTCGGACCGTGCGTCTTCGTGACGCCCTGGAACTTTCCGCTGGCGATGGGTGCCCGCAAGATCGCTCCGGCGCTGGCGGCGGGCTGCACGACCATCACCAAGCCGGCCGCCCAGACGCCACTGACCATGCTGCTCCTGGCCCGCATCATGGAGCAGGTCGGCGTTCCGCCCGGCGTGGTCAACGTGGTGACCACCAAGCGTGCCGGCGAGGTGGTCTCCGCACTGCTGGCCGACAGGCGGACCCGCAAGCTCTCGTTCACCGGGTCGACCGAGGTCGGGCGGGTGCTGCTCCGACAGGCAGCGGACAACGTGCTGCGCACCTCCATGGAGCTGGGCGGCAACGCGGCCTTGATCGTGTGTGCCGACGCCGACCTGGACGTCGCGGTCGACGGGGCCATGGTGGCCAAGATGCGCAACATCGGGGAGTCCTGCATCGCGGCCAACCGGATCTACGTCGAGGAGCCGGTACGCGAGGAGTTCACGGCACGCTTCGCCGAGCGAATGGGCGCGCTTTCGGTCGGCCACGGTCTCGACGACGGCGTGGACGTCGGGGCGCTGATCGACGAGGCCTCGGTCACCAAGATCGAGGAGCTCGTCGCCGACGCGGTCGATCGCGGCGCCCGGGTCCTGGTGGGCGGCGAGCGTCCGGCTGGGCCGGGCCACTTCTACCCGCCCACGGTCGTCGTCGACGTGCCCGACGACGCACGGATGCTGGGGGCGGAGATCTTCGGCCCGGTGGCGCCGATCATCTCGTTCACGTCCGACGACGAGGTGCTGGCGAAGGCCAACAACACCGAGCACGGCCTGGTCGGATACGTCTTCACCCGCGACCTTCAGCGGGCGCTCCGGTTCACCGAGGGACTGGAGACGGGGATGCTTGGCATCAACCGAGGTCTGATCTCGGACCCGTCGGCGCCGTTCGGAGGCGTGAAGCAGTCCGGGATCGGCAAGGAGGGGTCGCACGAGGGCATCCGTGAGTATCTCGACGTCACCTACGCGGCTATCGACCTGCCGTGACCAGCCTTCTGCTCCGGGAGAGGCACTGACATGCTTGAGACCGTCCGCGGACCACGCCAGCTGATAGTGGGCGAAGGGGTCGCGCAGAACATCCCGCGAGTGGTGGCCGAGAGTGGCTCGCGAGTCCTCATCGTGACCGACCAGGTCCTTCTGGGGCAGCCGGGCGTGGCCGCGATCGTGGCCGCCGTGCGGGAGCAGATCAAGGTCGTCGAGGTGTTCTCCGACGCGACTCCGGACGTACCACTCGCCGATGTCGCCCTGGCCGTCTCGGTCGCCGCCGAGATGGACGCCGACGTGATCCTCGCGATCGGCGGTGGCACGGTGATCGACCTCGCCAAAATCGTCGGCGTCATCCGGCGCCACGGTGGGACGCCACGCGACTACTACGGCGAGTCGAAGGTGCCGGGGCCGACGATGCCGCTCGTCGCCGTCCCGACGACGTCAGGCACCGGCTCCGAGCTCACCCCCGTCTCGGTGCTGACCGACCCGGACCGCGAGCTGAAGGTGGGGGTCTCCAGCGTCCACATCGTGCCCGACTTCGCCATCGTCGACCCCGAACTCACCTACACCTGCCCGGCGACCGTCACCGCCCACTCCGGCATCGACGCGTTCTGCCACGCGGTGGAGAGCTACACCGCGCGACCCCGGGCCCACGGACCGCGTGACCCGGTGGAGCAGGTCTTCCTCGGCCGCAACGCGATCACCGACCACTACGCGCTCCTGGCCGCGGAGCGGATCGCCCGAAGCTTGCGCCGTGCCGTCAGGGACGGAGGCGACACGGACGCGCGCGCGGACATGTCCTACGGCTCCATGCTCGCCGGGCTCGCCTTCTCCCACGCGGGCAACGCGGCCCCGCACGCCCTTCAATACCCCATCGGCGCAGCCACGCACACGCCGCACGGCCTGGGCGTCGGGCTGCTACTGCCCTACGCCCTGGACGCGGCCCGGGATGCCATCGGCGACCGGTTGGCCATCCTCGCCCGGGTGTGCGGGCTGGACGTGACCGACGCCTCGGATGCCGAGGCCGCTGACGCGTTCCTTGCCTGGCTCGACGGGCTGCTTGCCGACATCGGCATCCCGCCCACCTTGGCGGACCTCGGCGTGGCCCGCGCCGACCTTCCCCGCTTCGCGGAGATGGCCAGTGGCGTCACCCGATTGATTCAGAACCATCCAGGGCCGACCGACACCGCCAGCCTGACCGCGATCCTCGAAGCGGCCTGGGCCGGGGACCGGAGCCGACACAACCTGACTCTGAGCAGAGACAGTGGCTGAGTGAGTGTTCGAGAGGTGGAGCCACGCCATCTCAGTCGGGACGAATCCCGACGCATGAACCTCCACAATGGCGACGTTGATCTGCCGCCCGTTCCGACAGCCTGGTCCTACTTGGACCCTGGTAAAGCGAAGCGCCTCGCCGGGGAGACCGCAATCCATCGCGGGGATCCTGGCGGCTCTCTGCGGCTGAGACCCTTCCGCTGAACCTCAACTTCCTTCTATTGTGGCCATACAGTCGCCGGGCCCTCACTTCGCGTAAGGTGCCGCGCCGCAGGCTGGACCTTTCACGGGAGAGGCACGGGGATGATCAGAAAACTCATGGCAGTGCTCGCCGCTGCGCTGGTGTTGCTGGCCGCCGAGCCCGCGGAGGCGGCCACCGTGTTGCCACCCGGGGCCGCACACAAGATCGGCAGCACCTACCAGGAGCGCGTGAGCACCGGTGAGGTCCTGACCTTCCGGCAGGTGAACGAGGTGGAGAGCGTCGCCTTCGTCTCGCGGCGCAGCCTCGGGCAGTGCAGCTGGACCTACTTCTGCCAGTGGGACAGCACCAACTACGACGGCGAGTTCCACCGGTACAGCCTCAACGGGATCGCCGGGGCTCCCGGACACTGCTGGCAGCTGAGCAACGCGGCGAGGGACGACGGCGAGAGCTGGTGGAACGACACCAACACCGACGTACGGGTCTACGACTGGGTGAGCTGCAACGCCAGCGGCTGGAACCGCACGGTCGCGGCAAGCGGCTACGCCACCTGCCAGAGCAGCGACTGGTGCGACCGCGTCACGAGCCTCTACGCCTGCGGCCGCTTCACGACTCCCGGATCACCTTGTTGACGACGTCCAGCCCGTTGTACTGAGCCGTGTCGATGTGGTTGACGCCCAGCTCAACCGCCTTGCGCAGCACGTCGACAGCGGCATCGCGGTCACGGGCGGCCCGAGGGCGCCGGGACCGGTCAACTGCATCGCACCGAAGCCCTGTCAGGCACGCGGCGGCGACATCCAGCGCCGCGTGCCTGAACGGCCGCTCCGGCGGTGTCCGCCACGGCTGCCCATACGGGATCGGTACCCGCGCGCCGACCGCTCCCCTGTAGGTGAGGGGTAGGAGCTGTTTTTGGTTTCGGCGTGTCCGGGTAGCCGGCGATGCCTGGTCGTCATGATGCGCCGAACCCCGTTGACGCATGTCGTCGAAGGACACCCGATAGGCCTCGCCCGCCACCCACACCTCTGAACCCCTTATTTACCAAGGTTTTTAGGCGAAGGGTTCCGATGCCCATCCGGCATGACCGGGCGGAAACTCTCCACGGAGCAGGCGGATGAAGGCGTCGCCGCATGCCAGCAATGGGCCGGTAGGCAGGTCGGAGTGGAACGACTCCTGTTCGCCTCCGGTGCCGAAGGAATTCACGAGAGCCTTCGGGATGGCCGGAGACCACTCGCGCAGCTGCCGGAGGACCCGCTCGGACAGATCGAGCACCACCGCGACCCGCTCGGACTCCGTTCCGAGATGCTCATCCAGGCGGGATGACACGCATCCCATGAAACCGGCCGCGGCTTGCGTCTCCCAGTCCGCACCGGCATCACTGAGCCACGCCGGGGGCGCGGAGATCCGTCCGGCCTCTCGCGCCAGCAGGTAGAGCCACACCTCTGCCTGGTAGTCACGGACCCAGAAACCGGACTCCCGGTAGTCCACGTACGAGCTGCCCACCCGAGAAGTAGATCAGCCGGGCGGTAGTCGGTGGCCACTGGGTAACGCGAGGCGGCGCGCCAGATGGCGCCCGGTCGCGCTCTCCCCGGCGCGGGCGATCGTGGCGGGAGGGCCGGTCGCGACGACCCGGCCGCCCGCGTCCCCACCACCCGGGCCGAGGTCGATGACCCAGTCGGCGCCGGCGATCGTGTCCAGGTCGTGCTCGACCAGGACGACGGTGTTACCGGCGTCGACGAGCCGGTGCAGTTGCCGCAGCAGCAGCGCGATGTCCGCGGGGTGCAGCCCCGCGGTCGGCTCGTCGAGCAGGTACAGCGCGTGGCCGCGGCGGGCCCGCTGCAACTCGGTGGCGAGCTTGATGCGCTGGGCCTCGCCACCGCTGAGCTCGGTCGCCGGCTGGCCCAGCCGCAGGTAGCCCAGCCCCACCTCCCGAAGCGTCTCGAGGCTCCGGGAGGCGGCCGGGACGTGGGCGAGGAACTTGGCGGCGTCGTCGACGGACATCGCCAGCACGTCCGCGATGTTCTTGCCGCGGTAGGTCACCTCCAGCGTCTCCGCGTTGTACCGCGCGCCGTGGCAGGTCGGGCACGGCGCGTAGGTCCCGGGCAGGAACAACAGTTCGACCGCGACGAACCCCTCTCCCTGGCACGTCTCACACCGCCCCTCCGGGACGTTGAAGGAGAACCGTCCGGCCGCGTACCCGCGCGCCTGCGCCTCGTCCGTCGCCGCGTACAGCTTGCGCACCGCGTCGAACATCCCGGTGTAGGTGGCCAGGTTGGACCGGGGCGTGCGGCCGATGGGCCGCTGGTCGACCCGGACCAGCCGGTCGAACGAGTCGAGCCCCGCCGCGTCCCGCACGTCGAGGTCGAGCTCCGCCTCGTCGGGCTCGTCGCTCGCCAGCCCGAGGTGGCCGCGCACGACCTCGGCGAGCACCTGGGTGACCAGCGTCGACTTCCCGGAACCGGACACCCCGGTCACTGCGGTCAGCACCTGGAGCGGCACGTCGACGGACACGTCGTGCAGGTTGTGGCGGGAGACGCCGCGCAGGTGCAGCCAGCCCTGGGGCGTACGCGGGCGATGGTCGAGCGGTTCGGCCCGGCCGAACAGGTACCGGCTGGTGGCCGACTCCTCGACCTGTTCGAGGCCGGGGACCGGACCGCTGTACAGCACGCGTCCGCCGCTCTCGCCCGCGCCGGGGCCGATGTCGACCACCCAGTCCGCCCGCCGGACCACGTCCAGGTCGTGCTCCACGACGAACAGCGAGTTGCCCGCCGCCTTCAGCCGGTCCAGCACGTCCAGCAGCGGCTCCGCGTCGGCCGGGTGCAGGCCCGCGGAGGGCTCGTCGAGCACGTAGACGACCCCGAACAGCCCCGAACGCAACTGGGTGGCGATACGCAGGCGCTGCGCCTCGCCGGGCGACAGCGTCGTCGAGCGGCGCCCGAGGCTGAGGTACCCCAGGCCGAGATCGAGCAGCACCTCGACGCGCGCGACCAGGTCGGCGCACAGCCGGACCGCGACCTCGGTCGTCTCCCCGGACCGGGCGGTCGGCGTCGCAGCCTGGGCCCCGGACAACCCCGCGGCGGGCCGCAGGAGAGCCACGACGGCGGCGAGGGGCATCGCGTTGACCTCGGCGATGGTACGGCCGGCGAAGGTCACCGCGAGCGCCTCCGGGCGCAGGCCGCTGCCGTGGCACACCGGGCAGGGCACGCTCCGGACGAACCGCATCGCCCGCTCGCGCATCCGGTCGCTCTTGGAGTCGGCGAGCACGTGCATGACGTGCCGACGGGCGCTCCAGAACTTCCCGTAGTAGCCGCTGTCGATGCGGTCACGCTCGGGCTCGACGAGGACGGACGGCTGCTCGTCGGTGTAGAGGAGCCAGTCCCGGTCCTTCTTCCTGAGCTTGCGCCACGGTCTGTCGATGTCGATCCCCAGGCCGGTCACGACGCTGCGCAGGTTGGCGCCCTGCCAGGCGCCCGGCCAGGCCGCGATGGCGCCGTCGCGGATGCTCAGCGACGGGTCCGGGACGAGCAGGTCCTCGGCGACGTCGTGCACGACGCCCAGTCCTTGACACCGTGGGCAGGCGCCGGCCGCGGTGTTGGGGGAGAACGCCTCGGCCTCCAGCCGCGGGGCGTCCGGCGGGTAGGTCCCGGCCCGCGAGTAGAGCATCCGCAGCAGGTTGGACAGCGTGGTGATGGTGCCGACCGTCGACCGCGAACTGGGTGCTCCGCGACGCTGTTGCAGGGCCACGGCCGGGGGCAGGCCGGTGATCTCCTGCACGTGCGGCGCACCGACCTGCTGCAACAGCCGACGGGCGTACGGCGCGACGGACTCGAAGTACCGGCGCTGAGCCTCGGCATAGAGCGTCCCGAAGGCCAGCGACGACTTGCCCGAACCGGAGACGCCGGTGAAGGCGACCATGGCATCGCGGGGAATGTCGACGTCGACGTTCCGAAGGTTGTGCTCGGCGGCGCCCCGGACGCGCACGAACCGGTCATTAACGTCATTTTCCACCAGGTCTGGTTACCCTGTCCGGCGGCGCCGAACCACCGCCACGAGCGCTCTGCGGCGGATCCGTATGGTCGCGAGGACAACCGGCGTACCGCATAATCCGCTCATGACCTCCACCGGCTCCTCGCGCCTGTCGCTGTGGTCCACCGATTCCCTGCTGTCGATCGGCTCCCGCGGCTCGGTGCTGTCCATCGGCAGCGTCGGCTCGGTCGCCTCGATCGGCAGCATCGGCTCAGCCGGATCGATCCTGTCGGTCGGCTCCGCGCTCTCGACCGGATCGGCCATGTCGTGGCGGTCGCAGTGGTCGCTGCTTTCCGACCACTCGTCCGGGACGGCGTTGACTTCCCGCGACCGCGACAACGCGGTCATCGGGGCGCCCGCGGTGTTCGCTGCGGTCGCGCTCGCCGCCTATGCCGGGTATTTGTTGGCGCGCGGCCGACGCCGACCGGGGCCGGCCGCTGACTGACGCTCCCGTAACGCCGTCAACGGGAAGACCTGACGGACGGACGCCGGGCTCAGGGTCCCGGGATGATCCGGCGGGTCTCGTACGCCCACATCGCGATCTCCACGCGGTTGCGGGCGCCGAGCTTGGCCATCAGGCTCGCCAGATGCGTCTTCACCGTGCTCAGGCTGATGTGCAGGGCATCGGCGATCTCGACGTTGGTGAGCCCCTGGGCGACGGCCAGCAGCACGTCCTCCTCGCGGGTGGTGACCGGCGAGATCGGCTGAGCGGCGGGCCGCCCGGTCGGCACCTCCGCGAACGCCCGCAGCAGGCGCACTGTGACGCTCGGCGCGATGAGGGCCTCACCGTCGGCAGCCGACCGTACGGCCTGCGCCAGCAGATCGGGCCCCGCGTCCTTGAGCAGGAATCCGCGTGCCCCTGCGCGCAGGGCGCCGTAGACGTACTCGTCCAGATCGAAGGTGGTGATCACGACCACGACCATCGGGTCGGCGACGCCCGGACCGGCGATCAGCCGGGTGGCCTGCAGGCCGTCGACCTCGGGCATCCGGATGTCGAAAAGGCAGACGTCGGGTCGCAGGTCCCGGGCCAGCCGGACCGCCTCCCGGCCGTCGGCGGCCTCGCCCACGACCTCGACATCGGGCTGGGCGTTCAGCATGATGCGCAGCCCGGTACGGATGACCGGCTGGTCGTCAGCGACCAGTACGCGGATGGACACGGTTGTTCGCCCTCCCCCGCGGCAGCTCCGCCTCGACCTGCCAGCCCCGGTCGGTGCCCGGTCCGGCGCTCAGCTCCCCGCCGAGCAGGGCAGCGCGCTCTCGCAGCCCGGCAAGACCGTACCCGTCGCGACCGCGGCCGGCTCGCGCGCCGTCGTCGCGCACCGTCACCCGTACCGTTTGCGGTTCTCCGGTCACCCGGACCGTGACCTCGGTCGCGTCCACCGCATGCCGCATGGCGTTGGTCACCGTCTCCTGGACGTTGCGGTAGACCGCCGCGTCCACGGCCGGGGGCAGCGCGTCCAGGTCGCC
>NZ_JBEZGQ010000088.1:0-15859 GCF_040650095.1 Actinoplanes sp. NPDC048791
CCCCAGGCCCACCGCGAGCAGGGCCTAAGCTGCGACGAAAGTGCCGAATCTGCGCATCGTTGCCTCCCTGAGGGCCTCAAGACAACGATCAGTCTCGATGTGATGCTTCGTTCTGTAAAGGCCGGGTAACGCCAGGGTCATGTTCGACGGCTTCACCCTGGACCACATCGACGTCGGGGCGGCGACCCTGCGGGTGCGCCACGGCGGCAGCGGCCCGCCGGTCGTCCTGCTGCACGGCCATCCGCGTACGCATGTCACCTGGCAGCAGGTCGCGCCCGCCCTGGCCGCGGAGCACACCGTGGTCTGCCCGGACCTGCGCGGCTACGGCCGGTCGTCGAAACCGCCGGCGGGCGACGACTTCTCCGGGTACGGCAAACGGGCCATGGCGGCCGACATCGTGGCACTGATGGCCCGGCTGGGACACGAGCGTTTCGCCGTGGCCGGGCACGACCGTGGCTGTTACGTGGCCATGCGGCTCGCCCTGGACCATCCGGCGGCGGTGAGTCAGCTGGCGGTGCTTGACGGCGTACCCATCGGCGAAGCCCTCGCCCGGGCCGACGCCCGTTTCGCGGCCCGGTGGTGGCACTGGTTCTTCCTGGGCCAGACGGCGAAGCCGGCGGAACGGGTCATCAACGCCGACCCGCACGCCTGGTACGGCCTCGGCGACACCGTGCCGCCGGAGGAACGCGAAGCGATCTACGACCCGGCGACCGTGCACGCGATGTGCTGCGACTACCGCGCGGGCCTGCGCGGGGACCGTGCCGCCGACGACGCGGACCGGGCCGCCGGCCGGCGGATCACCTGCCCGACGCTGTTCGCCTGGTCGACCCGCGACGACCTGGAGGAGCTCTACGGCGACCCGCTGGCGATCTGGCGGGAATGGGCCGACGACGTGCAGGGGGTGCCGATCGAGAGCGGCCACCACATGGCCGAGGAGAATCCTCAGGCGCTCACGACTGCGCTGCGGGCTCTGCTACTGCGGTGAGCAGGCCCCGCGAACGGGCCCAGCGCTCGAACACCACGGTCGCGAACGGCGGGATCGAGCAGACCAGGGCGACCAGGGCGACCCACCACTTCCAGCCGGCCACCCGGGCCTGCACCACGGTGACGGCCAGGTACGCCATGAAGAAGGCGCCGTGGATCGGCCCGGCGATCTGCACGCCGATCTCATTGCGCACGACGACGTACTTGAAGAACATCCCGATCAGCAGCGCTGCCCAGCTGCACGCCTCCGCGATTGCCACGGCGACGAAAAGGGCAGGTATGCGACGCACGCGGAAACCTCCGGAGTGGTTCGACGCGTTCTTCTGATGCGCCGACGGGTTGTCCACGAGATCATAGATGCAGGCAGAGGGGCGGTGCGCGGTGGGCGAAGAGGTCGACCAGAGGACATTCACCCGCGAGGACAGATCGCAGTACCGGCAGAAGATCAGGCGCAGTCTCGACGTCTTCGCCGCCATGCTGCGCGACTCGCGCTTCGATTTCGAACGGCCGCTGACCGGCATGGAGGTGGAGCTCAACCTGGTCGACGACAACGCCGACCCGGCGATGCGCAACGCCGAGGTGCTGCGGGCCATCGCCGACCCGGACTTCCAGACCGAGCTGGGCCAGTTCAACGTCGAGATCAACGTGGCGCCGCGGCGGCTGGCCGGCGAGGAGAACGCGGATCTGGAACGCGAGCTGCGGGCCAGCCTGAACAACGCGGAGCAGCACGCCCGCAGCGTCGGCGCGCACATGGTGATGATCGGCATCCTGCCGACGCTGCGCAAGGAACACATGACCGCCGACTCGCTGTCGGCGAACCCGCGCTACAAGCTGCTCAACGAGCAGATCTTCGCGGCCCGCGGCGAGGACCTGGACATCCGCATCGACGGCATCGACCGGCTGGCCGTCACCACGGACACCATCGCGCCCGAGGCGGCCTGCACCAGCACCCAGTTCCACCTGCAGGTGAGCCCGGACCAGTTCGCGGCGTACTGGAACGCGGCCCAGGTCATCTCCGGCATCCAGGTGGCCCTGGGCGCGAACTCGCCACTGCTGTTCGGCCGCGAGTTGTGGCGCGAGACCCGGATCCCGCTGTTCGAACAGGCCACCGACACCCGCTCGGAGGAGATCCGGGCCCAGGGCGTACGCCCCCGGGTGTGGTTCGGCGAACGCTGGATCACCTCGGTCTTCGACCTGTTCGAGGAGAACGTGCGCTACTTCCCGGCGCTGCTGCCGATCTGCGACGAGGACGACCCGGAGCAGATCCTCCAGAGCGGCGACACCCCGGAGCTGAGCGAACTGCGCCTGCACAACGGCACGGTGTACAGGTGGAACAGGCCGATCTACGCGGTGGTCAAGGGTCGCCCGCACCTGCGCGTGGAGAACAGGGTGCTGCCGGCCGGCCCGACGGTCGTCGACACGGTGGCCAACGGGGCGTTCTACTACGGCCTGGTCCGGATGCTGGCCGAGGCGGAGCGTCCGATCTGGACCCAGATGTCGTTCAGCGCGGCGGAGGAGAACTTCCACTCCTGCGCCCGGCACGGGATTGCGGCGTCGGTGTTCTGGCCCGGGCTGGGGTATGTGCCGGTGTCCGAGCTGGTGCTGCGTCGTCTGCTGCCGCTGGCGAAGGAGGGGTTGGACAAGTGGGGGGTTTCGGCGGGTGAGCGGGACAGGCTGCTGGGGATCATCGAGCAGCGCTGCTTGACCGGGCGTAATGGGGCTACTTGGCAGGTGGAGACTCTGCATTCGCTGGAGGGTGAGGGGTTGGATCGACAGGCGGCGCTGCACGAGATGTTGCGGCGGTATCTGCCGCCGATGCACGAGAACATTCCGGTCCATGAGTGGCCGGTGTCCTGATCGGCGCTTTGTCTCGCCTCGTCTTGGTCTCGCCTCGTCTTGGTCTCGCCTGTAGTCGGCTGGTCTCAACTGTGGTCGGCTTCGTCTTGCCTGGCCGTCGGCTTGCTTCACCAGGCGATCGGCCTTGTATCGCCCGGCCGTCGGCTGGTGTCGCCTGTCGTCGGCTTGGTGTCGCCTGTGGTCGGTGCCGGTGGGTTGGCTTGGCTTGGGCGGCCGGCGTTGGCGATTGCCCGGGATCCCGCTGTGGGACAGGCGCCCTCTCATCCAATCTGAGTCCGGCCGGTGTGGCTTGGCTTGAGCGGGCGGTGCCGGCGGGTGCCCGGGATCGATCCCGCTGTCGAACAGGCGCGCCGTCATCCGGTCCGGGGGTGGCTTGACGTATCCAAGTGGATCGATTAGACCGGGGAGATGATGAAGCGACGTCTGGCGTTCGTCCTGGTCTCGGTGTTTGCGGCTGGTGTGGTCGGTGCCGCCCCCGCTGCCGCGCACGGCACCGATCCCACCGCGCCCACCAAGGGGCCCTGTGCGTACACGCCCACGCCGGACGATCCCGCTGTGCGACCGGTGCCGCTGCCCCGCGATCCGCGGCACACCCCCGATCGCGGCACCGTGGACGTGCTGCTGAAGACCAACCTCGGGCCGATCCCACTGGAGCTGGACCGCGCCCAGGCGCCGTGCACGGTGCAGAGCTTCGTGCACCTGGTCCGGCACCGGTTCTACGACCGGACCATCTGTCACCGGCTGACCGCGTACCCGACGCTCCTGGTCCTGCAGTGCGGCGACCCGAGCGGAACCGGCTCCGGCGGCCCCGGATACCGCTACGGCGACGAGCTGCCCACGGACCTGCCGCCCGCGCCGACCGACCCGACCGGCGAGCGCAAGGTGTACGCCCGCGGCGTGCTGGCCATGGCCAACGCCGGCCCGGACACCAACGGCAGCCAGTTCTTCCTGGTCTACGGCAACTCGGCGCTGCGGCCGAACTACACGATCTTCGGCAGTGTCGAGCGGAGCGGACTGCGGACTCTGGACCGGGTCGCCGCCGGTGGCGTGACACCGACGGCTGAGGATCCGGCTCCGTTGGACGGGCCGCCTGCGCTGCGCACTGAGATCCGCCGGGCTACGGTGCGTCGCTGAGTAACGCGGTTACCGCCGTCGCGGTCGCGGTTGCCTCGCTGGATCAGGGGCCACCGCGGCCGCTGCCGCCTCATTGAGTCACTGGGCCACCGCGGCCGCCACCACCTCTCTGAACCAGGCGGCCAGCTCCGCCGCTATCGCCTCGCTGGGTCAAGCGGCCACCGTGGCTGCTTCGCTGATGACCTCGTCGATCAGGCCGTAGGCCACGGCCTGCTCGGCGGTGAACCAGCGGTCGCGGTCGGAGTCGGCTTCGACCTCGGCCATCGTGCGGCCGCTGTGGCGGGCGATCAGTTCCTGGACCTTGCGCTTGACGTACAGCATGTTCTCGGCCTGGATGGTGATGTCCGCGACCGTGCCGCCGAAGCCGCCCGACGGCTGATGCATCATGATCCGCGCGTGCGGTAAGGCGAACCGCTTGCCGGCGGTGCCCGCGGTCAGCAGGAACTGCCCCATCGAGCCGGCCATGCCCATGGCGATGGTCGCCACGTCGTTCTTGATGAAGCGCATGGTGTCGTAGATCGCGAGCCCGGCACTGACCGAGCCGCCCGGCGAGTTGATGTAGAGCTGGATGTCACGGCGCGGGTCGGCGGCGGCGAGCAGGAGCAACTGCCCGCACACCAGGTTGGCGCTCGCGTCGGTGACCTCGGTGCCGAGGAAGACGATGCGTTCGGCTAGAAGTGCGTCGTAGAGCTGGGTGCCGAAGGGAGCCTGGTCGGTCTGCATACGACCCATCCTGCGGCGCGCCTCGGGGGCCGGCGACGATCTCTGCCCTGGGCAGATCTGCCCTGGGCATAGCCGCAGGTCACGCGCATTCTGGGGGCGCGTACGGGGGTGGTCACCGGAGTGGTGCGGAGCAGCTCGGCGCGTACCTGCTCGAGCAGGTCGGTCAGCGGCAGGCCGAGGGCGGCGCAGATGCTGGCGAGGATCTCGGAGGAGGCTTCCTTGCGGCCACGCTCGATCTCCGACAGGTACGGCAGCGACACACCGGCCGCGTCCGCGACGTCCTGCAAGGTGCGACCCTGCTGGTGGCGCAGGCGCCGCAGCACCGTGCCGATGGCTGACCGCAGGAGCGACATCGCACCCTCCTCCTCTGGCAAGACCCCAGTCTAGGGGCATCCTGTGTCCCCGCCGGGGTCGCCGGATACTCGGTTGTCTGCTCGCGCCGGCTGCGGCAACGTGCACGAGATGGTCAGGAGCAAGGCGACGGCGATCGCGAGGAACGCTGGCGCGCACGGCTGGCCATCCCGGGCTCGTGCAACATCGTGGCGATGATCGACGGCAGGCCGGTCGGAATGGCCAGCGGGGTGCCGGCCGATCAGGACCGGCTTGTCGAACTGATCTCGATGTACGTGGCCCCGCCGGGACGCGGCCGCGGCGTCGGCGACCAGCTCGTGCGCGAGGTGGAGCAGTGGGCCAGGCAGGCAGGCGCGGTGACGTTGCGGTTGGCCGTGGTGGAGGGGAACGGCAATGCCTGGGCGCTCTATCGGCGGAACGGCTTCCGTGACACCGGGGAGCTCGGTGACCTCATGCCTGACGGTGTCCGCCGTGAGCACGTCATGACGAAAAGCCTCGTGGATGAGGGGCCGGCCGACGCCCTCGGTCGGGACTGACCACGGCTCTGCTTGCCGGGCGCGCCGCGCTGCGTGGTCTAGTAGGGCTTTGTCATGGTCCGGGTCCCGCGCGCCGTAGGCGTTGCGGGAACCGGGTTTGGCAGGTCGGGCAGGTGCCGATGAGGCGGGCGAGCAGGTGTTGCAGGCGTCGGAGTACGGCGTAGAGAGTCATTCCGGCGCACGGGTTTTTGGGTCCAGGCGTTGCAGGGTCAGAAACGCGTGGGCGGCCGAGACCAGGGTGGTGTGGTGGTGCCAGCCTTGCCAGGTGCGGCCCTCGTAGTGGTCCAGGCCGAGCCCGGTTTTGACTTCGCGGTAGTCGTGCTCAATGCGCCAGCGAAGCTTCGCCAGCCGGATCAGGGTGCGCTTGGCGGTGGTCGCGGGCAGATTCGACAGCCAGTACTTGACCGGCTCGGGCTCATCGGCCGGCCATTCGGCGATCAGCCACGCCTCGGGCAGGTCCTGGCCCAGATGCGCGGAGCGGATGGCCGGGCCGGCCGGGCGGACCCGTTGGAACACGAATCTTGAACTCATCGGCACCGGCCGGCCGTTGCGGCGGCGTGAGCTGTCGCGCCAGGTCACCCGTCGTGCGGCTTTCTCGCCGGCTTGCAGGAGCAGGTCGCGGACCGTGGGCGCGGGTTGCCGGTAGATCTTCTTCGGATACGGGCCGTCACCGCAGTACGGCACCGTCGTGCGTTCAACCTCCAACGGGTAGGCGGTGATCGTGTGTGCGACCTGCATCGCGTAGTCGATGCCGCGTTCGGCGAGGGCCTGGCGGAACTCGCCGGCGTCGCCGTATCCGGCGTCGGCGACCAGCACGCTCGGGCGCAAACCCCAGCCGAGCAACTCATCGATCATCTCCAGGGCAAGCCGCCATTTCGGCCGATGCCTGACGGTGTCCGGGATCTGCGCCCGCCGGCGCCGATGATCCACGTCCTCGGTCGCCTTCGGCGATGCCGGATCCCAGGCCTCGGGCAAGAACAGGCGCCAGTCGACCGGACAGGACGCGGTCTCGGTGACCAAGCTGACCGACACCGCGACCTGGCAGTTAGTGATCTTCCCGGCGGTGCCGGTGTATTGCCGGGCCACACACGGCGAGGCTTTGCCGTACTTGAGCAGGCCGGTGTCATCGATCGCCCACGCCGGGCCCGCAAGGGCTACCTGCATCCGTTCGGCGATCCGGCGACGCACCGGCGCCACATCCCACGGGCTGTTGGTGACGAAATGGTTCAACGCCTGCTCATGCGGCCCGGCAAGCCGGGCCGCCATCGGCTGGATCGACTTCCGCCGCCCGTCCAGCATCAACCCGCGCAGATAATCTCCGGCCCGACCCCGCCACAGAACGAACCTCAGCGACCCGAACACATCGCTGACGTACTCACCGAGATCATCACCGAGACGCTGCACCGCAACGGTGTCCATCACTCAACGACACCAACATCAACCCATACCTGTCACCGTCACCCACCCGAAGGGTGACAAAGCCCTACTAGGGCCTGTCCTGCCGATCATCGGAGCCATATCAGGGCGGCGATGAGCAGCAGTGATGAGCGGTAGAGGGCGGCGCGTTTGGCGTAGCGGGTGGCCAACGCCCGCCATTGCTTCAACCGGTTGAAGCAGCGCTCCACGACGTTTCTCTGCCGGTAGATCTGCTTGTCGAAGCCCGGTGGGCGTCCGCCGCGGCTGCCCTTGGCAGCCCGACGGGCGACCTGGTCGGCGCGCTCCGGGATGGTGTGCGCGATGCCGCGACGACGAAGAGCCCGGCGGGTCGGGTCATGCGCGTAGGCCTTGTCCGCGATCACCATGTCCGGCTTCTTCCGCGGCCGTCCCGGCTCGCCGTCGTGCACCCGGATCGCGTCCAGCAGCGGCACCAGCTGCGGGTTGTCACCGGCCTGACCCGCAGTGAGCAACACCGACAGCGGCCGGCCACGCCCGTCGACCGCGAGGTGGACTTTGGTGCTCAGCCCGCCGCGGGAGCGACCCAGCGCTTCACCATCCTGCGCCGGTATCGCGATCCCGCCGGCCGATCCCCCTTTTTGTGGGCTCCCGCGGCGTGCTGATGAGCACGCACGACGCTGGAGTCCACACTGATGACCCACTCGACCGGCCGACCGTCGTCATAGACCTGCGCCCTCGCCAATATCGCGTCCCAGGTGCCGTCATCGGTCCACCGGCGTAGCCGTTCATGGCAGGTCTTCCAGGGCCCGTAACGGTCCGGAAGGTCCCGCCACGGCGCCCCGGTCCGCAGCTTCCACAAGATCCCATTGATCACCTGACGGTGATCGCGCCACCGGCCTGACCTGCGGCCCGGCTCCGGCAACAACGGCTCGATCACCGCCCAGGCCTTGTCCGTCAGCTCACCACGCCCAACACCCGACACATCAACCAGAACTGATCAACTGATCGGCAGGACACGGCCTAGTCCGGCACCCATGACGAGCTTGCGGGTGTGGTCCTGAATATCACCGTCTTTCTGTCCTTTGCCCGCAGTGAACAAGTAACCGATACGGGTGGGGTCGTCCGGTGCTTTCCATCGTCCAACCGAATAGCCGCGCGCGTATCCGAAGCCGAACAGCACGCCGGTCAGCAGAAAAAGCGCGACCGCGGCGGGTGGAAACACCCCGCCGAGCAGCGCCGCGGTCACCCCGAGAAGCACACTGCCGGCCAGCCCGAGGCGGTACATCGGCGCGAGCTGGCGAAGCTGCCAGAATGCGATGGCCTCGTTCGACCTACGGGAGCCGAGGAACCCGAGCCAATGCTCCACCTCCGCCGGAATGAAGCCGTCGGACGGCGCGTCGTCGCCGTCCGGTCGAGCGGCGACCCGGGTGAAGATGGCGGTGATGGTTCGTTGCAACAGATGCTGCTCGACATCTCCGGGCGTCCGCAGCTCGAGCAGATCGGTGACCCGGCCGGTGTATTCGTCCTCGACCGCATACACGGTCTTGGCCAGCCAGGCGTTCAACGGCTTTGACAACGCCGTACGCGCGGCGGGGGCAGCGGCCAGTCCGCCGGAGAGTGCCTCCCAATGCGGCCGGGCCAGCGGCGGCACCTTGAGCATCAAGAACCGGCCTACCTCGTCCGCGCTGACCGGGTCGAGTTCGATGACCGCGGCGTCGGGCACGGCATTGTCGAAGTACCGCGAATTGGTCGGCGTCCGCACACCGGTGAGGACTGCCCGCTTGCCGGCGGTGAACTGCCGGAACGCCTCCGACGCCAGGTGTTGTGCGCTGGGGGCGATTTCGTCGAAGCCGTCGAAGATGGGGACCAGCCGCCCCTCGACGATGTCCTGGAGCGCCCTGAGGTGCTCCATGTCGTGCAGGCCGTACTCGTCGCGCAGCATTCCGGAGATCCAGACCGCGAGCCGCTGCCGGGTCGGCATCCAGGAGCGCAGTCGGAGCAGAACGGATGGGCAGTTCTCCGCATCCAGGCGGTGCATCAGCGAGTATGCGAGCGTCGTCTTGCCGGACTGTGAGTCACCGAAGATCACCAGCCGGCCACCACCGCAGATGTGCCGGGCCAGGTCGGCTTCTTTGGCCAGCTCCCCTTCGTTGTCGCCGAGCCGGTGCCATGGCACCCGCATCTGCCCCCAGTCGACCAGGGCCCGAAGTTCGTTGTCGGCGTATGCACGGAACTTCTTGGTGAGCGACGCTGTGACTTCAGCTTCGTCGGGCACCCGCTGCGACGGCGGATGGAAGTGCTGATGGATACCGCCGTGGAGGATGCCCGAGATGGCGATTCCGCCGTCGCTGGCGGTCGCGTTCCCCGATTGCTCGACGGAGGACCGCGGGTCACCCACCGTCAGCCGCGATGCTCGATGCCGGTGTTGGCCACCGATGCCGGTCCATCGGCTCGGGCGTCACCGGATCGGATGACGGTGGCTGGGCCCGCCGGCCCACCACCGCGGACTCCGGTGTTGGCACTGCCGCCACTGGTTGCCGTCGCGTTCCCCGAGTCCTCGACCCAGACAGCGCCTGACGGTGGCGATGCGGGCAGCAGGTGCGGACCGAAGAAGGCCACCAGCGCGACGACGACGCCGATGGTGCTGGCCAGCTTGTCAGCCTTGTCGAGGCCGACGATGGCGAAGTAGACGATGAGACCGGCCAGCAATGCGGCGAAGACGATGCGACCGGCCAGAATGAGGCGACTGCGGCGGGACATAGGTACGAAGTCTACTGACCAGGGTCAACAGAAAGTGATCATGTGACTACCTGATCTTTGGGCGTTGGGTGGCAGACGACAACTTGCAAATCAGCCACCAGCGACCGCCATCGATGAAGGTTTCCGCGAAGCTCAGCGCCGTTGTCGACCACATAGGTCCGGTACGACCGGGGGCCACCGCCATATCAACGCCAAGCAGGCGTGGGCACCCGGAAACCTCCGACGGCGTCCGGGACGGCGGTCGAGACGGTCACGACGTCGAGTCGACAAGGCGGACTCTGATCCAGCCCGGCCAATCGCGGTCCTCCCAGCCGATCGCCTCGCAGCGCAACAGCACGAGCCGGTTCACATCCGAGCTTTCAGGACGTCGAATTCGCAGCCCGGCGAGGACGGATCGAAGCCGTGCTCGACCAGCCAGCGGACCGCCAGCAAACTCCGCAGCGACCACCACGCCTCGATCACGTCGAGGTCCACGTCCATGCCATACCCGGCGACGACATCAGCCAGACGCTCCTCATGCCCGAGCGTCAGCGTGGCCAGATCATGCAGCGGATCACCCTGCGCCGCCTCCGACCAGTCGATCACGCCGGTGAGCTCATCACCATCGACGAACACGTGGGTGATCTGGAAGTCGCCGTGGACGAACTTCGGCGTGTACGACCGCAGCGCAGCCTCGGCGATCTTGCGGTTGCGTGCGATCAGGTCGGTGGGAAGTACGCCGTTGGCGAGCAGCCAGGCGCATTCGGATTCGAGGTCCGCTGCGATGTCGTCGACCTTCCGGCCGGGCCAGGGTGGCAGTGGGGCGTCGTGCAGCTTCCGGGCGGCGGCCCCCGCCGCGGTCCACGCGGCCGGGGATGCGGTCGACGGTTCGCCCAGGACGCCGAGTGCCTGGCCGGGGACGGCCGCGATCGCCAGTACGGGAGGCTTGCGCCAGAGGACCTCCGGCGTCGGGATCGGCGCCAGGGCCATCGCCTCGACCTCGACGTCGGTACGCGTCCGGTCGGCGTCGATCTTCAGGAACACGTCGCCGACGCGCAGGGTCGCGCGTTCGCTGTGGGCGACGACGACCTTGACTTCTTCCACGCCGGCGATTGTCGTGGGACGACCACCGGCGCCGCCACGTGTTTATCCGCGGAGCTGCACGATGGAGGTCGCCATCATCCGGGGCTCTTCGCGAGCGTTGGGAGCGGCGGCGTGCAGGGTGTCGCAGTGCATGACGAACGAGTCCCCGGCGCGCCCGGTCAGTTCGACGACGCGTAGGTCCACGTCGCCGATGCGGACGCCCTCCACCATTGCGCGACGGATGCGTTGTCCGGGTGTTGTCGTGGCCGCCGGTTCCCATAGTTCTCGCAGCCAGACGTGCGCGCCGAGCGCCTGACGGACCTGGCTGGGATGCGGGGCCTTGCCGGTTTCGACGCTGTACCGGGTGACCAGGTGGTGCGAGCCGGTGACCACCAGAGTGCCGCCCCCGCGGGCCGGCACGTCTTGCAGGATCGTGAACAGCTGGAGGGCGCGTACGGGGGTTCCGGGTCGTAGCGGAACGAAATCGTTGTGCCAGGCGCCGCCGGCGGGGAGAGTCCACAGGCGGTCCGAGGCGGGGAACGTGACCAGCAGCCGGCCCCATCGTCGTGGTTCCTGCCAGCACCCGACGCCGAGAAGATCGTCGAGGGCGGCGCGGACCCTGGTGCTGCCGAGCGCGCGGAACGCCGGCGCTCCGGTCACGGCGCGCAGGCCGGTGGCCGGGCCGGCGGTCCAGGTGTCCGGGCGGTCCCGGACGGCTCCGTGGTTGTGCAGATGGTCCCAGATCCGCTCGACCATGGCTGCCGCATCCTTCGGCGCGATCGCCCCAGGGAGGCGCAGCAGCCCGGTGTCCCGGAACTCGGAGAGTTGATCGTCATCGAGCATCGAGCCGCTCCCTTCGGCGCGCCGGCCCCCGCATGCCCATGGTGAGACAACCGGCCGCCGCTGTCAGTGGGTCGCCTTGAGGCCGATCACCCCACCGATGATCATCGTCAGGAAGACGAACTTCAGCAGTGAGGCCGGCTCCTCGCCGGTGACCATGGCGTAGGCGACGGTCAGGACAGCGCCGATCCCCACCCAGACCGCGTACGCCGTGCCGATCGGCAACGTGCGCATCGCGTACGCCAGGCCCGCCATGCTCGCGATGATCCCGACGAAGAACACCACCGACGGGCCGAGCCGGGCGAAGCCCTGGCTCCGGCCCAGGGCCGTCGCCCAGACCGCTTCGCACACACCGGAGAGCACAAGAATGAACCAGGACATCGAAGTCCTCCCGCGCGCCGTCTTGTCGCTGACCGGGTACGGCACCCTCGTCCGGGAGCTCACCTGAGCTCTGCCCCCAGGCTACATACGCGGACAGAATGGTGCTGTGGGTGTGACAACCGAGTACGGCGTCTCACCGGCGGCTGGACCTCCACCATGCTCCACCTGACCGGGGAAGACGGCGAGCAGGCCGGCGCGCGGGCCCATCTCATGTCCTGGCTTCCCGGGCGCCTGTGCCTCGACGGCGCCAGCGACGACGTCCTGGAAACCGTGGCCCGGACCCTCGCCACCATCCACCGCTTCGACCCGGGACTGGACCGGCCACGGGAGGACCAGTCGTGGGCCCCACCCGCCAAACGCGTCCAGCCGCCATGGGCGCAGCGGCAGCCGCTGTGGCGGGCGGCATTCGAGCTGCTCGGACAACCTGCGCCGAGCTCAGACGACGTAGGGCTGCCACGGGAAGCGGACCGCGAGCGTCGGGTCGCCGTCCAGGAAGGCGACGAAGGCCCGGACCACCTCGTCGATGTTCACCACCTCCGCGCGGAAGTGCTGATCCGGTACGCCGTCACGCCGTTCCAGGACGTACCAGCCCGGCCGGGTTCCCGCCTGCGCCCCGTAGCCCGCCTGGATGTACCAGCCGTCCGCCCGCTTCAGCACCGCGAAGTGGTTGTCGGCCGACAGGCGCACCAGCACCCGCCGTGCCAGCTCGGCGTCCGGGTCCCGCACGGGGCGTTGGAGGGCGGACGTCAGCTCGAACCGCCAAGCTTCGCGGGCCGCCGTACGCAATTGGTTGGCCTGGGGGTCGTAGCAGTTGAGCCCGTGCTCCTCGGCCAGCTGGGCCGCCCAGGCCGAGACCTCCTCGCAGCGGCTCCACACCATCGGGAAGTACACCAGCGGGCCGCCGGCCTCGTTCATCAGCGGGGCGGTCGACCAGGGGCTGTCGTCACCGGCGTCGGTGCCGATGTCCGGGTAGCGGTCCAGCAGGGCCCGCACGTAGGCCACGATCCGTGCCGTGGGCTCGGTGTTGTCGGCCGACCCCACGTAGCGGTCGTACAGGAGCTTGAACTCCGCCGCGGCGGCCAGGTCGTTCGCCGGGCGATCGCCTTCCCACACCGCAAGGTCGTATGACATGGCGCAGGACTCTACCCAGTGCCGGGGCCGGGTGGCAGTAGCCTGGACGGGTCAGCCCGGCCGGCACCGAGCAGGTAGGCGCTGACCGCAGGATGAGGTCCCTTGCGCAGTGAAGTGTTGTTCCTCGGCGGCCGGGCCGGCGTCGGCAAGACCAGCGTCGGCACCGAGATCCACGTGCGGTTGTCCGCGCGGCAGGTCCGGCACTGCCTGATCGAGGGTGACAACCTCGACCTGGCCTATCCGCCGCCGTGGGAGCACGGCCTGGCCGAACGCAACCTGGCCGCCATGTGGGCCAACTACCGCGTCCTGGGCTACCGGCGGCTGATCTACACCAACACGGTGAGCGTCCGCTTCGTCGACGCGCTCACGACGGCCATGGGCGATGATCCGCGGGTCACGGCCGTCCTGCTCACCGCCGACGACGGTACGGCGCGGCAGCGGCTGGCCCGGCGCGAGATCGGCACCGCGCTGCAACGCCACGTGGAACGCAGCGACATCGCGGCGCGTGAGCTGGCGGAGCTGAGCCCGGAGTGGGTGCACCGGATCGCGACCGACGGGCGCCCGGTGGCGGACCTCGCCACCGAGATCATCGAGCTGACCGGCTGGGCCGGCGACCCCTCGAACTAGGCGCGCAGCAGCGCTTCCAGCTGCCGTACGACCTCATCGACCGGGGCCGTCGCGTCGATCTCCGCGGTCGCGGTGGCGCGCAGCAGCGGTTCCACGTGCGCCAGGTGGTCGAGGACCGCTGCGCGTTCCGCGGGGCTCTTGCCGTACGGGTTGTCGGTGCGCGCCGCGATCCGGGCCAGCAGCACCTCCGCCGGCGCGCTCAGCAGCACGACGTGGTCGAACCTCGGGTAGAACTCGCCCTGGTTGGACTTGCAGCCGGCCACGAACAGGTCACCCGGGCCGCTGAGCAGCTCCGTCATCTCCGGCTCGCGCCAGATCCAGTCCGCCGAGCCGTCCGGCAGCGTCACCCAGCGGCTCCACCGGTCGGTGTCCGTGTCGACCGTGCGGTGGCCGTGCGCGCCCAGGGCCCGCAATGCCGTGGACTTGCCTGTCCCCGACATGCCGGTGATCAGGATCTTGGCGGTGGGGCGCGGGGTCATGGGCAGAGCGTACGAGGCGATAGCGTTAGCCGGTGACGGTGCTGAGCAGTCTCGGGTCCTTTGTTGTCGTGGTCGGGTTGTTGACGCTGACGCCGGGCATGGACACCGCGCTCATTCTGCGTACCGCTGCCGTCGGCGCCCCGCGCCGCGCCTGGGGTGTCGTTCTCGGCATCCAGAGCGGCACCCTGGTCTGGGGTGTGCTCACCTCGGCCGGCATCACGGCCCTGCTGACCGCCTCGCGGCTCGCCTACGACGTCCTGCGGTGGGCCGGCGCCTGCTATCTGATCTGGATGGGCCTCTCGATGCTGTGGGCCGCCCGCCGTCACAGGGCTGAGCCGCAGGCTGTCCCGGAGGCGCCGGGGTTTCGGCGCGGGCTGCTCACCAACCTGCTCAATCCGAAGATGGGCGCGTTCTACGTCGCCCTGCTGCCGCAGTTCATCCCGCCGGACGTGGCGCCGTTCGCCTTCGGGGTGCTGCTGACCGGCGTCCACATCGTCCTGGGCACCGCCTGGTCGGCCGTCCTGGTCGGGCTCGCGCACCGGCTGCGTGTCCTGCTGCGCCGGCCGGTGGCCCGTCGCGTGCTGGACCGGATCACCGGCACCGTCATCACCGCCTTCGGACTGCGGCTCGCCCTGAGCAGCACCTGACCGGCTTGACCAAGCCCCTGACCGGCGTGATTAAGAAACAGCCCGCCAGACCTGCCGGGGTGCGACGCCGTCGCGGCGCAGCCAGTGCTCGGTGTAGACGATGCGGTCGGCCGGGATCACCACGAGCGGTCCCGTCGGCGGGTCGTCCAGCGAGCGGGACCGTTCGACGTGATCCGACTGCCAGCGCACCGCCGGCCAGTACCGCGCGAAGTCCGGGTCCGGCTCGGTCAGCACCCGCGCCTGCCCGAAGATCTGCGCCCCGCGGCTGCTGGCCTGGCCCACCAGCGGCGCGAAGACGCCGACCGAGACCCGCGGGTCGGCGGCGATGTTGCGCAGCTTCGGCGAGCCGGCCGCCGCGGTGAACACCAGCGTGAAGTCCAGGTGGAAGTAGCGCACCGGGGTGGCCAGCGGCCCGCCCGGTCCCGTCGTGGCCAGCACGCACATGTTCTGCGACGACAGCAGGTTCAGCAGGCGTTCCTCGAGGCGCGGCCGGTCCAGGCGGGCGGTGGGCGCCGGGCCGGCCAGCCAGGGGTTGGTCACGGGCATGAGTGATCTTGGCAGATCAGCGGGAGCAGCGTCGAGAGGTCGTCGACCGTCAGCTCCGGCACGTGGGTGTCCGGGTCGTCGCGGTACGCCGCCGCCGACGGATAGTTGGCGTTGGTCACCAGGATCGGGCGCATCCCGGCTGTGGCGGCGCCCCAGTGTTCGCGGCTGCCGCCGTCGCCCACGTACCAGCACTGCTGCGGGAGGACGCCCAGGCGGTCGGCCACTGTGGCGTACAGGCGCTGGTCCGGTTTGCGGTAGCCCTCGCGCCAGGAGAAGACCGCCGCGTCGATCAGGGGTGCGAACGGGGTCGACGGCCAGCTCTCGTACAGCTCGCTGCTGCAGTCGGAGATCAGCCCCAGCCGCAGGCCGCGCTCGCGCAGGGTGCCCAGCACCGCCAGGACGCCGG
>NZ_JBEZGQ010000089.1:0-15675 GCF_040650095.1 Actinoplanes sp. NPDC048791
GATGGGACTGCGCCCGCCGGAGCGGTACCTGTCACGCCGTCCCGGCCAACTGTCCGGCGGCGAGCAGGCCCGGGTGGCGCTGGCCGCGGCGATCGCGGTCGGGCCGCGCCTGCTGATCGTCGACGAGCCCACCGCCACGCTCGACGTCACTGTGCGCGCGGAGATCCTGGCGCTGCTGCTGGACCTGCGGCGTACCGCGGGAATGTCTGTGCTGCTGGTGACGCACGACCTCACCGCGGCGTGGCAAATCGCGGACCGGGTCGCCGTGATGCGGCACGGCACGCTTGTCGAGACCGGCACGGTGGAGCACGTGCTCACCCGGCCGGAGCATGCATACACCCGACAGCTGCTGGCAGCCGCATTGCCAACCGGTCCGGCCCTCCACTAGCGTGACCGTGATCGATGCAGCGATGGCTACGGGGGGCGGCCGCTGTGCTTCGGATCCACTTCACGGCCGAGGACCTCGGCCGAGTGCGCGTACAGGCGCAGCCGGATCCCATGTGGGAGACCGTGCTGAGCATTTTCCGCCTGCGCGACCGTGCCCTGCCGTTGGCCTTCCACCACTGGCGCCGCAGCGCCGCGCGCAACGTCTCGCGGGACGACCTGGCGATGCTGCGCCCGCTGATTCCCGGCGGCTTCTTCCCGGACTTCCTGACGCCCGGCGAGGGCCGGCACGGACTGGACGCGGGCATCGAGGCGCTGCTCAGCACGCCGCGCTCGCGACTGCGCACCGAGGTCGGCATCCTGGCCGGCCAGCACCCGCTGCCGGCCTGGGCCGGTGACCTCGCCGATGGTGACCGGGAGACCGTGCGGCGGCTGGCCGACGCCGTCCGCGGCCACTTCCGATCGGCCGTCGAGCCCCATTGGGAACAGGCGCGGGCGCACATCGACGCCGACCGGGCCCGGCGCGCTCGGGCCTTCCTGGACGGCGGCGCCGACGGTCTGCTGAGCAGCTACCTGCCGATGATGCGGTGGTCGCCGCCGGTGCTCGAGGTCGACGTGCAGCAGGACCAGGACATGCACCTCAACGGCCGCGGGCTGCTCCTGGTCCCGTCGTTCCTGTCGTTGAGCACGCCGGACTTCCTGCACGACAACGACCTGCCCCAGGTGCTGGTCTATCCGGTCGAACACAGCCTGGCGGTGTCCGCTGCGACGCTCGCGCCGCGGATGTCGCTGGCCCCGCTGATCGGTGACACCCGCACCGCGGTCCTGGAGTCCATCGGTGACGGCAGCACCACCACCGAGCTGGCCCGCCGGGTCGGGGTCAGCGCCGCGTCGATCAGCCAGCACACCTCGGTGCTGCGCGGCGCCGGGCTGATCCGCACGGGCCGGACCGGCAAGGCGGTCCTGCACACGCTCACCCCGCTCGGCGCCGCACTGCTCGAGCCAGGGTCCAAGATCACGGCGTGACGGCCGGCCTGCGGTCCAGCCGCGCCCGCAGCCGGTCGGCGGCCAGGGTGGCCACCACGACCGGCACGGAGAACACCAGGAACGTCGCGTGCAGCACCGGCAGGTCCGGCGTCTGGAGGGCCTCGTAGGCGAGATAACCCAGCCCGGGCCAGCTGAACACGGTCTCCACGGCGACCGCCCCGGACACCACGAAGCCGGCGTTGACCAGCGCGAGGGTGGCGGTCGGCAGCAGCGCGTTGGGCAGGACGTGCCGGCGTCGCACGGCCGCGTCGGTCAGGCCCTTGGCCCGGGCGAGCCGGAGGTACTGGTGGGTGCGTTCCGCCGCCGTCGACGAGCGCAGCAGCAAGTGGTACTGCCCGTACTGGACGGCGATCAGGCTCAGGCAGGGCAACGCGAGATGGCGGCCGACGTCCCAGGCGGCGGCGAGGAAGCCGGCCGGCGGGTCGGTCGAGCGCATCCCGCCGGCCGGGAACGCCCCGGCACCGCCGCCGAGCACCACCAGCAGCACCAGGGCCAGCCAGAAGGACGGCGTCGCCCACAGCATCAGCGCCACCGAGGTCGACGTGCGATCGATCCGGCTCCCGGGCCGCCAGCCGGCCACCAGGCCGCCGTAGCCGCCCAGCACGACGGCGACCACGGTGGCCGAGCCGACCAGCAGGACGGTCGGCCCGAGCCGTTCCAGGACCAGGTCGGCGACCGGGCGGTGATAGACGTACGAGACGCCCAGGTCGCCCTGCAGCAGGTGCCGCACATGCTCGACGAACTGGGCGAACGGCGAACGGTCCAGTCCCAGCTCGTGACGCAGCGCGGCCGCCTGCTCCGCGGTGGTCGGCCGGCCCCGGGTGAGGGCCAGCACCGGATCGCCGGGCACCATCCGGAACAGCACGAAACCCACCACGACGACGAAGAACAGATGACCGGTCAGATCCACCGCCGTACGCAGCACCCGCGCCGTCATTCGCGCAGGTGCCGGGAAGCCCGGCGCCGATGGACCAGGAACGCCGCCGCGCCCAGCAGCACCGCGACGGCGATGCCCACCCCGGCCAGCGCTCCATGGCCGCGGGGCGCCCCTGCCTCCGGGACCACCGGTGTCGCCGTGACGTAGCTCCAGGCCCCGACCAGGCTGCCGCTCGCTGCCGGCCGCCGGGTCAGCCCCTGGAAGTGGTCACGGCGATAGGCCTCGAGCACCGCCGGATAGTAGAGCGGCACCAGCGCGGCCGTCTCGTACAGGCTCTGCTGCATCTGCCGCACGAGAGCGACCCGCCGCTCGGTGTCGAGCTCGTGGGATTGCCGGCGGTAGAGGTCGTCCCATCGCGGGTTGCAGGTGAAGGCGTCTGTCGTGCCGTTGCCCGCCGCGTCCGGCCGGGCCGCACAGGTCTGCACCGACAGCAGGAACGCCGGGTCGGGGTCGAGGATCCAGCCGCCCAGGAACATGTCGTAGCGGCCGGCGCGGACCCGCTGTCCCAGCTTGGTGTCGGCCATCGTGGTGACCATGACCGTGACGCCGATCGCGGCCAGCCACTCCCGGATGAAGGTGGCCGACTGGCCGTAGTGCACCCGTTCGGCCGGCGCGAACAACCGCAGCGTCAGCGGCCGGCGACCGTCGGCCCCACGCCGGAGGCCGGCCTCGTCGAGCAGCCGGCCCGCGGCCACCGGGTCGAAGGGCCGCGACGGGGTCGCCGGTGTCCAGGCCCACGGCTGATAGGTGGGCGGAAAGTAGGCCAGACCCGGGTCGCCGTGGCCGAGCAGGACCCGGTCCACCAGGGTACGGCGATCGACGGCCTGCTCGATGGCGGCGCGCACGCGCGGATCCCGCAGCGCCGGGTTGCCGTCGCCGATCGGCGTGCCGTCGGCCCGGGCCGCGCCCGGGTTGAAACCCAGATGGGTGAAGCGGGTACCGCGGGCCTCGTTGGTGGCCACGGCCGGCTCCCGGGCCAAGGCTTCGAACTGGGCCGGTGTCAGGTTGCCGACGACGTCCACTTCGCCGGTGCGCAGCGCCTGAGCGGCCGCGTCGCTGTTGGTGTAGTGCCGCAGAACCACCTCGGCCGGGCCCGGCGTGCCGCGCCAGTGGCCGGCGCGGCGCTCCAGCCGGTACTGCTCCCCCGGCCGCGCCTCGACGAGCCGGAACGGTCCGCTGCCGACCGTGCCCGTGCCGGCCGGCAGCTCACCCATCGGGTCCCGGGTGCGCCAGACATGCTCCGGAACGATCGGGATGTCGAGGCTCAGCATGGTCGGCGTGGGCGCGGACGTCTTGATCACCAGGGTGTCGTCCGCCGGCGCGGTGACCGCGGTGAACGCCTCCACCAGGGCGGCGTTGACCGACGTCGGCTGCTTCATGATCGTCGTGTAGGTGAAGGCGATGTCGGCCGCGGTGAGCGGCTGCCCGTCCGACCACTGCACGCCGCGGCGGATGGTGAAGGTCCAGGTGCGACCGTCCGGCGAGGTCTGCCAGGACTCGGCCAGGCCCGGCACCGGCACGTTGTCGGTGGTGCGGTAGTCGGTCAGCCGGTCGTAGGTGAGACCGAAGATCTGCTGGGCCGGCGCGGAGATCCCGGTGAACGGGTTGAGCGAGTCGATCTGCTGCAACAGGGCGACGTCGAGGCGGCCGGTGGACGACCCGGCGGGTGCCGCCTGAGCCGGCAGCACCGATCCGGCGCTGAGCAGGAGAGCGCCGCTCACTAACAGCCCGGCGATGCGCGATCGGCGCGTGTTCGTCAGCACGGCCCATGCTCTCACGCGCGTCACCTTCGTCGATGCCCGCGGCGAGATAGGCAAGGCACTCCGGAGGTGCCCTGGAACCGGCGATCGTGCTCGCGGTCCGGCAGATTCAGCTGATGCCTCAACTGCCGGAGCCGATCCGACGGTGGCCGGTCGCCCCATGCCCGAGCGTCGTACCCGTGTCGTAGGTTCGATTCCTACCGGGGGCACCCCAAACGGGCACTCCCGTGACGCCTTGACGACTCAACGTCACGGCCGCCTCGGCGACGGCACCATACTGCGGGCGACAACCACCTCTTCGGGGAGTCGCCATGCCGGAGCCCATCGAAACCCTCGTCAACCGCGAACAGCAGCTCGACCCAGAGGAGATGGCGGCGCTCACCCGCCGGCTCGACTCCCAGCTTGAGGCACTCGCCCTCACCAACGACGTCGAAGGCACCGAGGAGCTCGCCGACGAGGAGGTACGGGCGCGGCGCGACCTGTTCCGCGCCACCTTCGCCGACGCTCGGATCGACACCGAGAAACTCTTCGACACGATGATCGAGATCCAGCGGCGGCACCATACAGGCGTCGCGGACGCTCTGGAGCGGGCACTCGACATCAAGCGGCGCCTGGTTCACGACCGGGTGCGGGACTGGGACCTGCACCTGCCGGCACCCGAGCCGCCGGACTTCTGGTGGGCGTTCACGCAGCCGTTCGACACCAGCGGGCACACGATGGACTGGCGCAACGACGGGCTGCACATCTTCGGCGGACCCAAAATCAACAAGTGGAACGTCTCGCGCAATGAAGTGTTCGGCGCGACCGCGCGGTTCACCATCACCGGGGACCGCTTCCCCCGGGAAGCGCCGCCGTCGGGGTGGTGGGTGTCACGGCCGTTCGTCGAGCTGTTCGGCGGAGTGGTGGGCTTCGCGCCGGACTGGGATCTACTGCAGGGGCACGGCATGGCGTCCTGCCGCCTGCACCTGCGGCACACCGTCTTCCAGCTCGGCTTCGGGCAGAACGGGCCGGTCCCGGTGATCCTCGGCGAGGCCGTCAGCGATCGGACCCTGCTCGACCTGGAGGACCTGGGATATTCGCGGCACGCGGGCATGCCGGGCTTCACCCCGCTGCCCGAGGTCCGCTTCCCGCACGCCGGACGGGCGGTCGCCGACACGGTCTTCGCCGAGGTGGAGGTGCGCTTCGACATCCACCTCAAGGCCGAGGGTGCGCTGGTCTGGTGCGACCCCGAGATTCTGCTGCGCAACTTCCAGTGGCCGCTGGCCCCGCTACCCTGAGGCGCAGGCTGGGCACCTGTGCGCCCATGCCGCCGCCGTAACTCAAAGGGAGAGCAACGTCGCTCGGCATTCCCGGGCGTCCGCTTCCCCCGCCGAGGTAATCGTGGTGGCGGTGCGCTGGTACCTCCCTGGAGAACGGGAGGTGCATCGACCGCCGGTCGCGAGGGCTGCTTGACCCACACACGGGGCCGCCGATCGCAGGTTGCGGCAGCTGCCGGACTACTGAAGCGAGCCAGCAGCGTGCGGATGTCGGTAGACGGGAACTGCGTAGGATCCAAGACAGCGCCGGCAGCGCTGGATCGATCGACCATCGAACGGGGGAAAACACGTGAGGAACGCAGGATGGGCCTTGGGCGGCATCGCCGTCGCGCTAGGGATCCTGACCGGATGCGGTGTCGCACCGGTTGCGCAGGCGCCGGACCTCTCGGCGGCCGCCACGTCCGGCAAGGTCGCGGAATACCCGTCGATGACGGCGCTGCGCAAGGTCGAGCAGGCCGGCGTCGCTTATGACCTCACGTGGACGATCACCGACTCGCCGCTGATCGTCGTTGCTCCGCACGGCGGCGCGATCGAACTGCGCACCAGCGAGATCACGAGCGCGATCGCGGGTGCGGACCACACGCAGTGTCAGTTCAAGGGCAAGCTGCCCGCGGGGCAGAACTTCCCGCGACTGCATGTGACCAGCGAGAACTGGGATACCGAAGAGTGCTTGATCCTGATCCGTCAGCGGCCCCACGCCCTGTCGATCCACGGCGCGACGAAGCCGGGCGAGATCGCCTACATCGGTGGACGTGACACCGCCACGGGTGCCGAGCTGGCGACGGCTCTGCGGTCGGCCGGTTTCACCGTTCAACAGCCCGCGCCTGCCGACATCGCCGGCACGTCGATCGACAATTTCGTCAACAAGGACGCCGACGGTGCCGGGGTCCAGTTCGAGCTGACAACCGACCTTCGCATGCTGCTGTTTCCCACGAGGGACGGACCGCCCTCGACACGTGGACAGGCGTTCATCGACGCCGTGCGGTCCGTGTACGCGAACCGCTGAGCCCGCTCTCACCGGGCTATCGGATGGCCCACAGTTGCTGCCAGTCCTTGGAATAGATGACGAGGTTCCCGTCGGACTGGATCGCCAGCTGACCCTCGGCTGCCCGGGTTGGTGCTCCTCGAGCGCGCTGAGCGGTACGACGACTTCCAGATGTTCACCAGCGGCGTCGAGGCCGACCGTCACGGTAGAGACGGTGTCGGTGTCGTCCGTGACGGTGACCGTGATGCCGACAGTTTGTGGCGTCGCCGCGGTAAGGAAATCGCCCCAGAGTTTGGTCCAGCCGGAGAACGACTCGTGGATGCGATCGCCCGTCTGGCAGTGATCCGCACGGTGAGCGATCCGCGCCGGCGGACTGCGGGCGTTTCGGTGCCACGACTGCCGGCGCCGATGCCCTCGGTCATCGGCGCCGCGTCACCCGACGGCTACAGGTTGCACTCCTGTCGCCATGAATGCGAACCGATCTCATCGTTCGCGAACGACCCGTCGTTGAATCGCTCCCAGCCGAGCCCCAGATCGCCCCAGAAGTCGCCCTGGCCCAGGCACATCTTGGCACCCTCCCAGCCGATGTCCTTGAACATCATGACGTCGTCGTAGGTGTCGGGAACGCCGTTGTTCCACACCGAGCTGGCCATGTTGTCCAACATGTAGTCCTCGTACCACGCGAAGTTGTAGCAATCGCCGCCGTACGGCATGTTCCACGTCGGATGCCGCCAGTCGCCGTGCTTGTCGTCCCACCGGCAGTATTTGGCGGACGTGTCCCAGTTGCGGTGCTCGTACGCGTAGAAGTAGCCGTCCCCGGCCAGCGCGCTCAGCGAGGTCGCATCGGTTGCCCGGTGCGGAGTGTCGGCCGCTCCCGGCGCTCCGGTCGCTCCCGGCGCAGGGGCCGGGCCCGAGGTCTTACCGGCCGCCGCGCTGCTGGTGGGTTTCGGGTCCGCCGCCGCAGCGGGCGCCGCAGCCAGGACCGCACCGATCAGAACGGCGGAAACCACTGCCATCTGCCTTTTTCTCATGCACTTCCCATTCACTCGATGTGTTCCCCCGCCGGCGACGCCGGCGGTGATATCCACCCGGTGCCAGACCGGGCGGCCCTTTCAGCACTGCGGCAGCAGAGCGCAGGCGCGCGGAACCGCGGCGTCCTCCAGGCGCCGACGAGTCTCGATCTCATCGGCGTACTTCGTGCGCACCGAGGCGGCGTATCGCTGCTCGAGGCCTCGCGCAGTGGCCGCGAGCCCACTGCTGTGCGCGCAGGTGGCTTCCGCGACGGCGGTCCGGATCTCGCGTTCACGGGTGGCCCCGGGTGCCGTGCGAAGATCCTGATGAGCCTTCGACGGGTTGTCGTAGTGGTATCCCCGGCCGCGCATACAGCTCGCCCACGTGCCGATGGCCGAGCGATAGGCCGGATCGGCCAGCACCTCGGCGACCCAGACCCCGGGCAGGTTGTCGGTCACCCGCTCGACGCGGTACCAGGTGGCCAGGTCGCCATACAGCTCGCGTTCCGCCTCGGCGATGCAACTGTCGCTGCTGCGCCGCACCACCCCACCGCTGGGCAGTCGCGCCTCGGTGACGGACGTGCTGCGAGGTCCGGCCCCGTTCATGGCCAGCAGGATCGCGGCCCGGCGGGCCGGTGGAAGACCGTCCAGAAACAGCTTCCGCGGGCTGGACTTCCGCTCCCGCTCCGCCTGGTCCATCAGGTCGGTGCCGTACCCGTGCGAGGTTGCCCACTCGACGTCGTCGACACCGTACGGAAACTCCCGCAGGTCCAGACCCGAGGCTGCGACCTCGTCCGGCAGTGTGAGTCCCCGCCGCGCGAGACACTCGTTGGCGAGCCGGCTCCGCGCACTGTCCAGGATGTCCGCCGTCGCGCTGATCCGCTCGGTCTTCGCCGCGGGTGCGGGGCCGGCGAAGACCCGGACCGCGAAGAGACCCGCCACGGCAAGGCCGGCAACCGACAGTCCGATTGCCAGCCTACGAATATTTCGGTTCCGCATTTCGCCCCCCGCCCTACCGCCCAGTTACTCCGGCGAAGGTATGCGGATCCGGTTTCACCGCGCTTACGTCCCGCTTTCACGGGATCGGCAAGCCCCAGCGTCAGCGGAGCAGCGTTGCCGCACCGTCCGATAGGTGCAACTCGTGGTCACAGGCGGCCGCCCCCTCGGGGTCGCGGGTCGCCACCTGCTTATCGAGCCGGACGTCTCCCTCGGGGACCGGTTTTGGACCGCGCTTGATCGCCTGGCCGACGGCGTGGGCACGACAGGCACCCCCCGCATCCTGGCCAGTCTCGCTGATCCCACCAGCCGGTACGCGCTACGGTGCCTGCGCTGCGAGCTGCCGATTGCCACGATGGACGTCCGTCGTAACGCCGACGCTGGCTGACCGACCATTCCGCACCGCATGTTGACCAGCTCGCCGGAGCAGGGAACATCTTCAGGGCCGGTTGCGGTGGTTTCCTGTTCGCCGGCGGCCCCGGCGTCGTCGGCAGCGACAACCGCCAGGCCCCTGCTCTCGCGGATATCGAGCCGAAAGCCGGCAGCCCAGGCAAGCGCTCGCATAATCGCCCGGTCGGCGATCCGTCCGCTCGCGTCCAAGGTGCTCACGCCATAGACGGCCGAACCGGCACGCGTCTCCGACAGCTTTGCCAGAGGCAACGGCCGGCGGACGACAGTCCTAGATGACGGCCGCCGGCGAGGCGGATCCGACCGATCTACCAGAGTCACCGCGGGGATCATTTGCGGCTGAGACAGCTCGCTCATGACGAACACCCCCGAGCCGGAACAGCGGCATTCGAGGGTGTCGTAAGAGCTTAGATTTCGTGGTCAAGCGCGCTGTAGAAATGAACTCCGCGGTAGCCGACGAGCCGCAGACCGACACGCGACGCCAGATGGGGTAGGCCCTCCTCGGAGAGCGACTCGCACGTCGCCAGGTTGCACGCGCTCAGCTGCCATGACCGGTCCCGCTCGGAGGTTGCTCACCGCCTACAACGCCATCAGCCATGGTCCGCGCGACTGCTCCGCATTGCGGATGCTGTCGATCTTCGACGCCGAGCAGAACCGGCAAAGCCGCGCTCCGCACCGCACCTGGTGCAACAGGCCATCTCCGGCTCTCCCCCGTGTCCTGCTCGATGGCGCGCTGCACATCCTCGCCGGGGAACACGGGCGGGCGGGCCTCTGGCTAACTGACCGGGATACGCCGCACCACGTGACGCCGGCCTGCAAACCAACCGGTGCACAGGGTGCTCACCCCGGATGCTGATGCTAGAGCGACGAGTGACCGAGGCCAGGCCGGATCCGGTCTCCTGATCTCAACCGCGCACAGGTCGAAGACGTGCTCGCGGCGGATCTCGTTCAGTTCAGGCACTTGCCTGGTTACGGCTCGTCGGCCAGCCACGGCGCGATGCCGGTCTGTCACAGATCTCAGGTCTGCCCGGTCCTGGCTTGTGACGACACAGAACCGCAACCGCGGTCCTCCACCGGCCACCACCAACAAAGGACACAACATGACCGCGTCGAACATGGGCACTGCTGAAGGGGAAGGGACGACAGGGCGGTGACGACCAACCGACTTGAAGCCTTCAGCGATGGCGTCCTCGCCATCATCATCACGATCATGGTGCTGGAGCTGAAAGTGCCGGAGAACCATGACCTTGCCGGCCTTTTGCACACGACCGGCGTCGGGTTGCTGACCTACCTCCTCAGCTTCGGCTACGTGGGCATCTACTGGAACAACCACCATCACATGTTCCACCTGGTGAAGCAGATCAGCGGCGGCGTGCTGTGGGCGAACCTGGCACTTCTGTTCTGCTTGTCGCTGTTGCCGTTCACGACAGCCTGGATGGACGAATCGAGGTTTGAGCCGACCCCCGTGGTCGTCTACGGCCTGAATCTGCTTGCCGCCGCAATCGCCTATTTCGTGCTCCAAACAGTGATCATCCGGCTGCAACGACCGGACTCGCCGCTGAATCGGGCCCTCGGCAATGACCTCAAGGGCAAGCTGTCCCCTGTCCTCTACCTCGTCGGGATCTTCAGCGCCTTGGCGATCGACCGGGCCGGCCGCATCGGCGTCGGGACTGCCCTGGCGTGCTTCGTCGCCACGGCGATCATGTGGATCATCCCTGATCGCCGTATCGACCGCGTAGTTCGACAGGTCGAAACCGCGAATTGACAGTAGAGATCGACCTGTCCGCACTTGATCGAGCCAGCCACAAGCATGCGGACCGATCTACGGTCGGGCTCCCACTACCGGCTCTGGCCGCCCGTGGTTGCCGCCGAGCCCGATGAGGTCGACCAGAGCGAAGCGGGTTTCGGCGGCGGGCAGGGTCGGCTCCCATCGCTGTTCCTGGCCGAGGTAGCTCGCCGGGTCGGCACGGAGCAGGCCGATCAGAACTTCGGTGACGATGCGGCCACCGACCGGGCCGAGGCGGGTGCCGGCGCCGCGGTGCTCGGCTTCCTTGAGGATGTAGTACCAGAGCGGGGTGCCGTGGGGCCAGGGGTGGTCAAGTTCGTCGGCGGTCAGCGGGTCCGCCCCGATGAGGGCAGCGATCGACTCGCCGCTGGGTAGCCGGGTTGTCTCTCCGCGCAGCAGGTCCCGGACGGCCAGAGAGCGGTAGGCGGCGGTGTCCACCGTGCCGGTGACCTGTTCGGGCAGGCCGATCAAGCTGGCGGCGAGCCGCCCGTCGATGCGTTTGGCGCGCTGCGCCGGCGGGAGCCCGGGTACGTCGAAGATCTGGGCGAGGTCGAGGCGCCGGTCGGCGGTGATCGGGCCGAACCCGACCAGGTCGGGGAACAACGGCACCGCCGGTCCGCCGGCCGTGAGCCGGTAGGTGTGCCGGATCTGGCCGTGGCCGTAGCGGTAGGCGGCGTCGGCGAACTCGAGCGGAATGTAGGCCTGTCCCGGCGCCGGGGCGAACCACCGGCCGCCCTCGGCGAGCACTTGCTCGACCAGGGACCGCCCGACGAGCCTCGGCAAGAAGTCGTTGACCACGATCCACTGGTGATGCCAGGTCAGCAGGGTCCGTGCCCGGCCGAACAGCTCGATCTCCGGTACGCCGTCCGCGCGCAGCCGGTCGACGATGCGATTGTGCGCATGCAACAAGGCGACGTGCAGAGTCAGTGAGAACAGGTGGACGTCGTTGCGCGGGTCGCCGATCAGGGCCACGCCTTGCCGGTTGCGCGGCACGTCGTAGCCGTCCGGGCTGAGCAGGAACTTGGCGGGGTCCTCGAGGTCGAACAGGTAGGGCGAGCCGATCGGGCCGTCGGAGTAGAGCATCTCCAGATTGAGTTTCGGGGCGCGGGCGTTGCGCAGCGCGCCGGGGTCGGCACCGCCGTCGATCGGGGAACGGTCGGCGGTGATGTCGTGGGCGATCAGCTGGCCGAAGAAGGGCCAGCCGGCGGCTTCAGCGGCATCGTCGGTCCCGGCGTCCAATCCGTCCAGGACCGTTGCGGCGTCGCAGATCCCACCGTGGTCGCCGGCGCGCATCAGCAGTGTCGGGCTGGTGCCCAGCGGATCGAGGCTGGGGAACATGCGCCCGTACCGGGCCGTCCCGGTGGGCCGGTCCACCGCACGGGAAGGGCTGAGGCAGTGGTCGCGGGCGGCTACGTGGCTGCCGTGCGGGTGTGACGAATCAATGATCTCGCCGGCCGCGCTGGGGGTGATTTCCATGTACGGATTCTCCTGTCTGCTGGCGGGCTCGCTGCCGCACCGATCAGTGAAGACCGGACCGGCCCGCATTTTGTGACGCCGCATCGGCCAAAGGACGGTCGCGAGCGCGGCAGCGGAGATCGGCTGTCACAACCGGCGCGGCTGCCCGGTCTACGAGGCGAGCGGATCCTCCGCTCCATGTTCACGAGGAGGTGCTCCGTGCCAGACGTCGAGTCGGCGACCGCCGGACCCGAGCCACGATCGGATGCGTGGCAGTCGGCGATCACCGTGGTGCAGGAGGCCGCACCGCCGTTCATCCCGCCTCACGCGCACGCGATGACGATCGTCGTCGAGTTCCCGCCGGGCGATCCCGGCAGCCCGCCGCACCGGCACCCCGGTCCGGCCTTCGGCCTGGTGCTCGAGGGCGAGATGGTGTTCGAACTCGAGGGCGAGCCGGCCCGCGTCGTCCGCGCCGGGAAGCGTTCTGGGAGCCCGGCGGCGACGTCATCCACTACCGGGACGGCAACAACCGCGACGACATCCCCCTGCGGTTCACCGTCACCATGCTGTGCGAGCCGGGTCAGCCGATGCTCGTGCTCGTGGACGACGAGGAGCTCGCCCGCCGACGGGACCGCCGGGCTTCTCACCAGCACTGAATCCATTCCCGTACACCAGAAAGGTCGACAATCATGAAGATCTCCGTCATCGGCGGCACCGGGCTCATCGGATCGCAGGTCGTGAATATCCTCAACGCGAGCGGGCACGAGGCCGTGCCGAGCTCGCCGTCCAGCGGACTGGACCTGCTCAGTGGCCAGGGCCTGCCCGAAGCCCTGACCGGCGCCGACGTCGTGGTCAACCTGTCGAACTCGCCGACCTTCGACGACGCCTCGCCCGACTTCTTCCGGACCACCATGACCAACCTGCTCTCGGCGGCCAAGGACGCCGGTGTCGGCCACGCGGTCATCCTGTCCATCGTGGGCGTCGATCTGGTGCCGGACCTGGTCTACTACCGCGCCAAGGTGCTGCAGGAGGACATCCTCAAGGCCGGTCCGATCCCGTACTCGATCGTGCGCTCGACGCAGTTCTTCGAGTTCATGACATCGGTGCTGTCCTGGACCTCGGACGACACCATCGTCCGGCTGCCCCACACCCTCGTCCAGCCGATCGCCTCGGCCGACATCGCCCAGGCGGTGGCCGACGTCAGTGTGGGCAGCCCGCTGCACGGCACCCGCGACATCGCCGGGCCGGAGGTCTTCCCCCTCGACGAGCTCGGCAAGATCACCCTCGCTGCGCGCGACGACCACCGCACGGTCGTCACCGACGACAGCGCAGGCATGTTCGCCGCGGTCCAGGGCGACGCTCTGATCGCCAAGGACGGCGCCGTCATCGCCAAGACCACCTACCAGGAGTGGCTCGCGCGCTGACGAGCGCGGGCATCGCACGCGTCAGCGCGCAGAAAGGGAGCAAGATGACTGACCTCGCACGGCGGCAGGTCACCACGGACGTGCTCGAGGTGGGCTACCACGAAGCAGGCCCGGCCGACGGGCAGCCGGTGGTGCTGCTGCACGGATTCCCGTACGACATCCACAGCTACGCCGAGGTGGCGCCGCTGCTGGCCGCATCCGGATTCCGGGTCATCGTCCCGTACCTGCGCGGACACGGCCCGACTGCGTTCCGGCGGCAGGACACCGTCCGCTCCGGCCAGCAGGCCGCGCTCGGCGCCGACGTCATCGCGCTGCTGGACGCCCTGGCGATCCCGCAGGCGATTCTGGCCGGTTGCGACTGGGGCGGCCGCGCAGCGTGTGTGGCGGCCGCCCTGCGGCCCGACCGGGTCGCCGGGCTCGTTTCGGTCAACGGTTACCTCATCCAGGACATCAGCGCCGCGATGCAGCCGCTACGGCCGGATCTGGAAGCCGGTTTCTGGTACTTCTTCTACTTCCTCACCGACCGCGGACGCGCCGGCCTGACCGCGAACCGGCGCGCGATCGCCGAGGTGATCTGGCGCCGCAACTCACCCCGGTGGGCCTTCAGCGACGCGGACCTCGACCGGGCGGCCGAGGCGTTCGACAACCCGGACTACGTCGACGTCGTCCTGCATTCCTACCGCCACCGGCTCGGGCAGGCGACCGGGGCGCCCGAGTACGACCAGGCCGAGGCGGCCCTGGCCCGGCTGCCGTCGATCACCGTCCCCACGGTCACCCTCGACGGCACCGCCGACGGCAACTTCCCTGCCACCGACGGACGTGCGAGCGGGGCGCACTTCACCGGACCGCGCGTACACCGGCAGATCCCCGATGCCGGGCACAACCTGCCGCAGGAGGCGCCCGGCGCGTTCGCCGACGCCATCAGGACAGTGACCGAACTCGGATCCGAAGGAGAGAGGAAATGGTGACGGTGCCACCGGCACTCACCTACCGCAGTCGACCGGGCCGGTGGGTACTGGCCGCGACTGTCGGCGGCTCGGCGATCGCGTCCATCGACGCCACCGTGGTCGGCATCGCGTTGCCGGCCATCGGCCGCGACTTCGGCGCCGGGCTGTCGGCGCTGCAGTGGGTGGTCACCGCGTACACCCTGACGCTGGCCGGCCTGCTGCTGGTGGCCGGGGCACTCGGCGACCGGTACGGGCGGCGGCGCATCTTCACCCTCGGCGTCGTCTGGTTCGCCGCCGCCTCACTGCTGTGCTGCGTGGCCCCGAACGCGGCGGCGCTGATCGGCGCCCGAGCACTGCAAGGTGTCGGTGCCGCCCTGCTGACCCCGGGCAGCCTCGCCATTCTGGAGGCCGTGTTCGTGCCCGCCGACCGCGGCAAGGCGATCGGCGCCTGGTCCGGCCTGACCGGGGTCGCCGGTGCGGTCGGGCCGTTCCTGGGCGGATGGCTCGTCCAGGCGGTGTCCTGGCGACTGATCTTCGCGATCAATCTACCGATCGCCCTGGCCGTGGTCCTGATCGCCCGGCGGCACATCCCCGAGTCACGCGATGCGGACGAGAGCGGGCGGGTCGACCTGCTCGGCGGTGCCCTCGTCACGCTGGGCCTCGTCGGGCTCACCTACGGACTCATCCAAGGCTCGGCCGCCGGCTGGAGCGCTCCCGCAACACTGGCCGCGCTGACCCTGGGCGGCATCCTGCTGATCGGCTTCACCGCATGGGAGCGTCGCGCCCGCCAGCCGATCCTGCCGCTGCACCTGTTCACCTCCACCCAGTTCACCGCCACGAACCTGGTGACCTTCGTCGTCTACGGCGCGTTGGGCGGCGCTTTGTTCCTGCTGCCGTTGGAACTGCAGCAGGTGTCGGCCTACACGCCGCTGGCGGCCGGCGTCTCGCTGCTTCCGATCACCGTCCTGATGCTTCTGCTGTCCGCCCGCTCCGGTGCTCTGGCGGCCCGGATCGGTCCGCGGCTGCAGATGAGCGCCGGGCCGGTGCTCGTCGGGCTGGGCCTGGGCCTGTTCGTGCGGATCGGGCCGACCGGCGACTACCTCACCCAGGTGCTGCCCGCGGTCACCGTACTGGGGCTCGGGCTGGCCGTGACCGTGGCACCGCTGACCGCCACCGTGCTGTCGGCCGTGCCGCCGCGGCACGCCGGGGTCGCCTCGGCG
>NZ_JBEZGQ010000090.1:0-15561 GCF_040650095.1 Actinoplanes sp. NPDC048791
CGGCCGGCCGCCCCGGGCCCGGGCGGCGACCGAAGCCGGTGACGCCGGGTTGCCCGGCACGCCGGCCAGCTGCTTGGAGCTCGCCCCGCGCAGCTGCAGGTCACCCAGCTTGCCGGTCTCGATCAGGCCCTTGAAGGTGTCCAGGTCGGCCTTGAGCCGCCGGCGCAGGGTCTCCTGACCGTGCCGGTCGCTGGGCAGCAGGAAGGCCACGTCGGCCTCGAGCTGGGCGACGATCTGGGTCCGGGTCTCACCCATCGGCCGCAACGTGATCGTCTCGGCGAGCAGCGGTCCCTCGGTGGTCGCCCAGGAGACCCGCTCGTCCAGGGAGCGCTCGGTGATCTGGGCGTCGAACTCCCGGCGATGGCCCTCGACGTCCATGATCCAGTGGGTCTGGTCGTCGCCGATCCGGGTCACCCGCTGCACACCGGTCATGAACCGCGGATAGTTCTCGAACGTCGCGAGCTGCTCGTACACCGCGTGCAGCGGGGCACCGATCTCGACGGCCTGCTGAACCATACTCATCGCATCTCTCCCATGCTGAAGTGCTGGCATGACTGAGAGTACGTACGCGATTACAGGCTGCGGCCGGTTTCCGATCAGACCCGGCGCAGGTACTGCCACTGGCCGACCTCGCCGGCGTACCGGGCGTCACTCGCCGCTACGAGGGCCACACCAGCCTCCCGCAGCGTGGCCGCCACCAACGGGGACGGGCCGCGCCAGGCCTCGCTGATCTCGACGGCCGTACCAGTGACGAGGCAGGCGGTGGCGAGCGCCGCCAGCATGTCCCGGGTCACCGCCGACTCGTCGACGCCGACCTGGCTCAGCAGGCTCAACGGCCGGGCGAGCTGCGCCGGCGCGTACCGGGAGGCCCGGTCCATGCCCTTGATCGTCGCCGTCACCACGATCTCGGCGACCTGCTCCGGGGTGAGCTCACCCGTGGCGAGCTGGGCCCGCACGTCACGCGGCAGGGCCGGGCCGGAAGCCAGCGGCAGCCGGGACACGGCCACCGACACCGCCTCGAGGTGCCCCAGGTCCCCCGGCCAGGCCAGCCAGCCGTCGCGCTGGACGACCTCGACCTCGGCGGCGATGCGCAGGTTCAGCTCGGTGCGCCGGCGGGCCCGGCGGATGGTGTCCGCGTACGCGGGCAGCCACGTCGTCTCGGGCCCCACCTGGTCGGCGAAGGTGACCGAGGTCAGCCCGGCGTGGTCGGCGGCGGAGACGATCAGGCCCACGCTGTCCCGGCCCGCCGCGAACCCCGTGTGCACGTGGGCGTCGGCCCGCAGATCGAGGGCGGGCGCCGGCGTGGCGAGGGTGGTGCCGTCCATGACCGATTCGCGCTCTGCACCCACGATGACTCCCGAGACCGATTCCCGCCGGACGAGCTCTTCTCGCCCTGGGGATTACGGTGCGGCCCCGGTGTTGTGGACCGGGGCCGCGCCAGGTGCAGTCCGGGTGCGTCCGGTCAGAGCCGGAAAGCGCCCACCAGAGTGCGCAGTTGCTCGGCTGTCCGGGCCACCTCTTCGCTGGCCTGCCGGGTCTGGGTGACGCCGTGCACGGCGGTGGCGCTGGCGGTGGAGACGTCGGAGATGTTCGCGGCGATCCGGCTGCTGCCCGACGCCACCTCGCCGATGCTGCGGCTCATCTCGCCGGTGGTCGCGGTCTGCTCCTCGACGGCGCTCGCGATCGTCGTCTGGAAGTCATTGATCTTGGCGATGACCTCGCTGATCCGGCTGATCACCTCGACCGCGCCGCCGGTGTCCTGCTGGATCGCGTTCACCCGGGAACCGATGTCCTCGGTGGCCCGCGCGGTCTCCTGGGCCAGGTCCTTGACCTCGCTGGCCACCACCGCGAAGCCCTTGCCGGCGTCGCCGGCCCGGGCCGCCTCGATGGTCGCGTTCAGGGCGAGCAGGTTGGTCTGCTCGGCGATCGAGGTGATCAGCTTAATCACGTTGCCGATCTCCGCCGAGGACTCGCCGAGCTGCCGGATCGTCTCCGTGGCCTGCGCGGCCTCGGACACGGCGACCGCGGCGATCTGCGCGGCCTCGCTGGTGTTGCGCGAGATCTCCCGGATGCTCAGGCCCATCTCCTCGGAGCCCGCGGCCACCGTCTGCACATTGCGGGAGATTTCCTCGGCCTCGCTCGACGCCGACGAGGTCTGCGCGTCGGTGTCGTGGGCGGCGTCGGCGATCTGCCCGGCCACGGCCGACAGCTCGGTCGCCGAACTGGCCAGGGTCTCGGCCTCCTGACCGATGGTGGTGAGCGAGCGGTGGATCGACTCGACGGCGGCGTCCAGCCCGGTGGCCATCCGGCCGAGCTCGTCACGGGTCGTGATGCCGCTGCGCCGGGTCAGGTCGCCCTGCTGCAGGGCCTCGATGATCTCGCCGAGCCGCTGCACCGGGCGCAGGATCGACCGGGCCAGCGGTACGGACAGCCCGATCAGCAGGAGCAGCCCGACGAGACCGACGATCCAGGCGGCCCGTTTGGTGTCGCTCACCGCGTCGGCCATGACGGCGCGCTCCTCCTGGGCGGAGGCCGTCACCTTCTCGTTCAGGGCCCCGAGCTGGTCGTCCACGGCGTGGTTGCGCTCGGCGATCTGATCGGTGTTCGGGGCGGCGGCCGCGCCCGGGGTCAGGGACTGCTGGACGAAGCCGGTGATGAAGGTGCCGAAGTCGTTGACGTCCGGCCGGATCCCCCCGAACTCGGTGGCCAGGGCGCCGGTCAGCCCGCACGACTCGACCCCGTCGGCCGCCTCGGTGGCCGAGACCACGTCGTCGGCGACGTCCTGGGTGACGTCGTGCTTCAGGGCCGACCGGTACGCGTCGACCTTGAGCTCGCTCTGCCGGGTGTCGAGGTGGTTGAGCGCCCCGAGGCAGGCCTCCAGTGTCCGTACGTCGTCGGACTGGCTGACGACCCGGTTCTGCCCCTGCACCGTGATCGTGGCCAGGGCGAGCAGGGCCAGCACACCGACGAGCACGATAAGCGTCAGACGCTTGGCGATGCCCATTTCCGTCAATCTCGACATCTACGTCCCCCTCGAAGGCGACCATGTGCCCGAGCGTCCGGGCTCCTGGTGCGGCGGTAATTCCATCTTCAAGGCGGATCGGCCCATCCGCGCCGGTTTTTATCCATTTGCCGCAACTGTTCTGCACTGGCGGAGCACCGGAACCGGCATCCCGCGCTCGGCAGCCTGGCCTGACGAGCGCGTGTCCCCGTACGGCCGAAGGGAAACCCATGAAACGACGACATCAGCGCACCGCCCTCGCCCTGCTCGCCGCGGTCGGCACCGTCGGCGGCACTTTGACCCTCAGCCCCGCTCCCGCCGCCGCGGCGGGCACCGCGGCCAGGATCGCCGGGACCGGCAAGGTCGTCACCGGTGGCACGCCGCTCAACGCGCGCAGCGCCCCGTCCGCGGGCAGCCCCCGGGTCGGCACCATCCGCAACGGCGCCACCGTCTCGATCGTCTGCCGGATCGCCGGGCAGTTCATCAGCGGGACCGTGACGAACACCGGCTACTGGGACCGCCTGGCCGACAACAGCTACATCTCCGACGCGTACGTCCAGCGGGGCGCCTTCACCATTCCGAAGTGCAGCCCGGCCGCGCCGGTGTCGGCCGTACCGGTGCCGCCCGTGTCGGGCACCTGGATGCTTCCCGTCGCCGCCGGGCTGGTCAGCGGCTTCCGTACCACCGGCCGCCCGGCCCACGACGGCGTCGACCTCGGCGCCACCCGCAACACGCCGATCCGCGCAGCCACCGCCGGCACCGTCATCCGCGTGGTCTGCAACGTCTCCAAGGGAAGCTGCGACGTGGACGGCAGTTCCGCCCTGCGCGGCTGCGGCTGGTACGTCGAGGTCCAGCACGAGGGCAACCTGGTGACCCGGTACTGCCACATGGTGCGGCGCCCGGCGGTCACCGTCGGCCAGAGCCTCCCGCGCGGCGCGATCCTCGGCTACGTGGGCACGTCGGGCGCGTCCTCCGGCCCGCACCTGCACTTCGAGGTGCACGCCGGCGCGCCGGCGACCCGGGAGAACGCCGTCGACCCGATCGCCTTCTTCAAGGCTCGCGGCCTGTCCATCCGCTGATCCCGGCCCATCCGTTGAAACCGGCGCCGCCGTCCATCCGGGCGGTGGCGCCGGACCGGACCGGAAACCGTTGCCGGGCAAGCCAACGGGCCGGACTCCCACAGGGAGCCGGCCCAGGTTGGTACCACATTGGAGGGTCAGTCGGCCGGCGGCTCGGCACCGGCCGGACGCAACATCTCGGTCACCGCGCGGACGGCCGCCTCGTCGGGCGACGCCGCTTCCCGGTTGACCGCCTGCAGTTCCTGGTACACCTCTTCGCGGTGCACCTGAACGCTGCGCGGGGCGTTGATACCGATCCGGACGACGTCACCGCGCGTCTCGAGCACGGTCACGACGACGTCGTCGCCGATCATCACGCTCTCGCCGGCCCTCCTGGTCAGCACGAGCATCGCGGCAGTCCCTTCTCCATCCGTGGACAGGACACCTGAGCGAGTCCGTCAGTACGCCTGGCGCATGACGGCCCGCACCGGCATGTCAGTGCCGGACAGCACGACCTGCATGGCCCGGCGGCTGTCCCGGTCCACGATGATCGGGGCCAGCAGATTGGCCGTGGTCTCCTGGACGCCCGCGGTGATGACGACCATGACCAGCAGCCGGTCCGGGTCCTTGGTGTTCAGCGCGGCGAAGACGTCGTTCTCGATCTCCGGCGCGTAGTCCGGGAAGAACGGCTCCGGCGGGGCGACGAGGAATCGCAGACTCGGGTCATCGACGGACGTGAAAGCGTAGAGCAGGCCGTTGTCGTTCAGCCGGACCAGCACGAACTGCCGATGGGCCGGAAAGCCGGGCATGGGTACGGCCATGTCGATGATCGGCATGTCCTGCTCGATGTCGTTCACGATTGCCCCAATCGGTCGGGACGCGGTGCGAGTAGTCATGGTCACCTCAGGAAATCGATGAGCGAGGGTTGAATAACCTTGGCCGTGGCGGCCAGGGCAGCCTGGTACGAGGTCTGCTGAAGCTGCATATCCATGATGGTTTTCGGCAGATCGATGTCCTCGATGTCCGACAGCTGCGAGGTCACGGACAACAAGCGGTCCTGGGCCGATTCCTTCATCTGCGTAATCCGATTATATCGTGAGCCGATCTCGGAAATGGCCGATTTCAGTTTGTTGCCGGCCTTGTCGAGGCTGGTGAGATCGTGCTGCAGGGCGGCGTTGTCACCGGAGCGCAGGTGCGCCGAAACGTTCTCCAGGACCCGGAACAATCCGGTGGTGTCGGCACTGACATCGGTGTTGTCGCCGAACGCCTCCGGGCCGGTCATGTCGACCCGCACCTTCACATTGGAACCGACCGTGCGCGACACACTCGTGCGCGAGGCATCGGCCGGGTCGTACGCATTCCCGGTGAAGCCGCCGTCCTTGTCATAGGCCACCGGCTCGGTGGTGTTACCGCCGAACACCGGCCGATCCAGATAGCGGGTGTTCGCATAGGACACCAGCGACTCGCGGATCTGGTCGATCTCGGTGGCCAGCGCCTCGTTGGCCTGGGCCCCGTTCGTGGTGGAGTTCAGGCCCTGCACGGTCAGGTCCCGGGCCCGGTTGACCAGGGTCGACGAGCTGCCCAGGGTCTGCTCCAGGGTGCCGAGCCAGCCCAGGCCGTCGTCGGCGTTGCGGGTGTACTGCAGGCTGGTGCGCGTCTCGCCCCGCAACTGCAGGGCCGAGACCGTGCCGGCCGGCGAGTCCGACGGCCGGTTCAGTTGCTTGCCGCTGGACAGCTGGTCCTGGATCTTCGCGCCCTTGGCGATGTTGCGCTGGAGGTTGGCCAGCACCCGGGTGTGGATGCTGCCCTCGGTGACTCTGCCGCCGATCATGTCTACCCCTACCTGCCGACCAGGCCCGTACGGTTGATGAGCTGGTCGAGCATCGAATCGATCGTGGTCAGGACCCGGGACGCCGCTTCGTACCCGCGCTGGTACGTGAGCAGGTTGGTCATCTCCTCATCGAGATTGACCCCGGACTCGCCCTCGCGCGCCGCGTCGATCTGCTCGGTCACCACGGCCTGGATCTCGGCCCGCCGGGTGGAGCCCTGCGAGGAGACCCCGAGCCGGCCGATCATCGACTGGTACTCGCGGTCCGGGCCGTCGGCCGCGTCGCCGATGTCGGCGATGGCGTCGGCCACGGAGTTGTCGAGGGTGCCACTGGCCCCCGCGACGGCCACCTTGTCCGGATCCTTGACGAGGACCGTGACGGACCCGTCCGGGTTGCGCCCGAAGAAGTCCAGTCCGGTGCTGCCGTCGACGCTGAAACCGTCGCGGTGCTTGGCGTTCACCGAGTTGATCAGATTGTCGGCGACCGAGGTGAGGTCGCTCGACAGTCCCGGGATGATGGTGGTCATCGTGTCCATGGAGGCGCCCATCTTGCCGCCCGCCTGGATCGTCGAGCCGGGGTCGTCCTTCCAGACCAGCCGCACCGGGTCCCCGCCGGACAGCTGATCCTGCAGCCGCTTCGCGCCGGTGACGTCGATCTCGCGGACCGTGGTCCCGGTGACCAGGGTGGAGCCGCCGATGAAGACGTCCATCCCGCCGTTCTCCCGCTTCGCCGCGGTGGCCCCGGTGAGCTCGGCGAGCTTCATGGCCAGCAGGTCCCGCCGGTCCTCCAGCTCGTTGACCGTCAGCCCGGAGGCGTTGGCCATGATGATGCTGTCGTTGAGCTGGGCGATGGACCCGGCCGTCACGTTCACGTCGTCGACGTAGGCCGACATCTGCGTGCGGTCCTGGCTCCACTGCCGGGACAGCGAGTCCTGGGCGGCGTTCAGCTGGTCGGCCACCGTGGCGCTCTGCTGGATCAGGGCCGAGCGGGGCGCGGAGAGCTGCGGGTTGTTGGAGACGTCGTTCCAGCCGCCCCACATGTCGCGCAGCTGGGCCGCCAGGGCGGTGTCGCTCGGCTCGGCGAAGGCGTCCTCGATCGAGGTGTAGGACGCGCTCTGAGCGGCCAGGTACGAACTCGCGCCGTGCTCGGTCCGGCCCCTGTTCTCCAGGTACTCGTCGCGCAGGCGCTGGACGTCCGACACGGCGACGCCGGTGCCGAGCCCGTCGGTCTTGGCGTACATGGCCGGCGAGAGCGAGCCGACCTGGGACTGCATCTGGACCCGCTGCCGGGTGTAGCCCTCGGTGTTGGCGTTCGCGATGTTCTGACCGGTGACGTCCAGCCCGCGCCGCTGCGCGTAGAGGGAGGTCAGTGCGGTGTTGATACCGCCGAAACTGCTGCCCATCAGATCGCCTCATCCACCAGGCTGGGGCGGCGCACGCCGCCGCTGACGGTTTTCCCTTGCGGGCTGTACGTTTCCACGGTTCCGGCGAACGCGAGCATGGTTTCGCGAGCTGCGCGCTGACCGGCGGTCAGCAGCTCACGGTTGGACTCCGCGATGGCGCCGATCTCCGAGGTCAGCGTCAGGAACGCCTTGCGGTGCTGGTGCAGCAGGTCCGACCAGGGAGCCGGCGCCGCGTCCGCGAGCTGCCCGAGGGACGCCTCGGCGTTGAGCCCGAGCTCCACCGCGACACCTTGCGCATAGGCGGCCCGCACGACCTCGGTCTGGCGGATCTGATCCAGCACCACCTCCACCTCGCGGGTGGCATGCGCGAGCCAGCGGGACCGGTTCGAGGCGAGCAGCAACTGCTCCTCCTCGAGCTTGAACAACAGGAGTTCCAACAGCTCCCGCGCACGCCACAGGACGCTGGACAGGTCAGTCAGACTCACCGGCTCCTCCTCTCCACGGCAGGAGTCCCTCCCGCTTCACCGGACAAGTCGGCACTCGCCGGGCGTCCCTGAGGACTTGAGCGCCTTCGGGTTGCGAATCGGGTCCCGGCCGGATCCGGCCCCGGAAGAAGTTCTGAACAAACTTCAGATACCCCTCAGGACGCTCCGTGGCCGACCGATCACTGATGGCGTAAGCACAACGGCTCACGGACGGGCCGGTCAGGACCCCACTCAAGGAGGAAATTCAAATGGGTCTTCGTATCAACCAGAACATCGCTGCCCAGAACGCCTACCGCAGCCTGTCGGTCTCCGACAACCAGATGTCGAAGTCGCTGGAGAAGTTGTCGTCCGGCTTCCGGATCAACCGGGCCGCCGACGACGCCGCGGGTATGGCGATCAGTGAGGGTCTGCGCAGCCAGGTCGGTGGCCTCAAGGTCGCCGTCCGCAACGCGCAGGACGGTGTCTCGGTGGTGCAGACCGCTGAGGGTGCGCTCAACGAGGTGCACTCGATCCTGCAGCGCATGCGTGACCTGGGCGTGCAGGCCGGTAACGACTCGAACAACGACAAGGCCCGGGCCAACATCGCCACCGAGGTCTCCAGCCTCAACGACGAGCTGAAGCGGATCGGCGACTCGACCAACTTCAACGGCACCAAGCTGCTGAACGGCAACGCGACGCCGCTGAAGTTCCAGGTCGGCGCCGACGGTGACGCCAACAGCCAGATCTCGGTCGACCTCAGCTCGGTGGACGTCACCGACATCGCGGCCAAGCTCGGCGGTAACTCGAAGTCCTTCGAGGTGCTCACCCCGACGGACGTCGAGGGCGACATGTCCTTCAACATCACCGGCAGCGCCGACGCGGACGTGACCGTCAACCTGGGCGCGGCCCCCGGTGACCACAAGACCGTCCAGGACGTGGCCGACACCCTGAACAACAACTCCGGTTTCGCGGAGAAGTTCTCGGCATCGGTGGACAAGGACAACAAGCTGATCGTCACGTCGAAGACCGGTGACAACGCGGACGTGACGTTCACGCTGCCCACCGCCGGCGTCACCGACGACGGCACGGCGAACACGGCCGGCATGCAGTTCAAGACGGCGGCGGACGCGCAGGCGGCCGTCAACCTGATCGACTCCAAGATCGAGCAGGTGTCGACGGCACGGGCGAAGCTCGGTGCGTACCAGAACCGCTTCGAGCACACCATCGCCAACGCCAACGTCGCCGTGGAGAACCTGTCGGCGTCGGAGAGCCGGATCCGTGACACGGACATGGCGCAGGAAATGATGTCCTACACCCGTTCGCAGATCCTCACCCAGGCCGGCACCGCGATGCTGTCCCAGGCCAACCAGTCGCAGCAGGGCGTGCTGTCCCTCCTGCGCTGATCCGGCCGGTGAGGCGTCGCATCCCGCGGCGAATCACCACGGGAACAGCTCAGTCAACGGCTCAGACAACCGAATAGACGGGCGGTCGGCGACATCGCCGGCCGCCCGTCCCGTTCCAGCCCCACAGACGGAGGGATCAACGCGATGGCCAGTATCGACGGCTTGATCAGTGGCATGAGCACCACGGACACGATCAACCAGCTCATGCAGGTCGAGGCGGCCCCGCAGACGGCGCTGAAGAGCAAGGTCAGCACGGTCAACAAGGTCGTGACCGCGTACCAGAGCGTGAACAGCAGGCTGTCCAGCCTCGCTGCCGCGGCCAACGCGCTCGGCAAGAGCGACACCTGGGGCAGCATGAAGGCCTCCTCGACCTCCAGCGCCGCGGCGATCTCGGCCCAGCCCGGGGCTTCCGCCGGCTCGCTGAGCTTCCACGTCGACCAGCTCGCCGCGACCCGCCTGCAGACGTTCAAGGACATGTCCGTCACCTCGATCACCGACGCCGACGCGGCCCCGGTGATGAGCAACGACTCCTTCGACATCTACCTCAAGGACGGCACGAAGAAGCCGCTGACGCCGACGGACCGGTCGCTGCAGGCGGTCGTGACCGCCATCAACGGCGAGGCGGAGGCGCCGTACAAGGCTTCAGCCGTCCAGATCGCGCCGGGCCGGTACACCCTGCAGCTCACCGCGAAGGAGAGCGGCGCGGCAGCGGCGGCGAAGATCGACAGCGTCGGTCTCCCCGAGGGTCTCGACCTCGGCACCTCCTCGGTCACGATCGACGGCCGCGACGCCGTGCTGACGGTCGGCGAGGGCGGCGGCGCCTACGCCATCAACTCCGCGAGCAACACCTTCGCCGAGATCCTGCCGGGCGTCACCGTCACTGCCGCGAAGGCCCAGGCTCCGGGGGACGCGCCGGTCACCGTCGACATCAGTGCCGACGCCGAGGGCATCGCCACCAAGGTGCAGGCCCTGGTCGACAACGTCAACGTGGTGCTGAACGAGCTCGCCTCGCAGAGCAAGATCAAAACTGGCGAGATCGCCGCCGGCCCGCTCGTGGGCGACGCCGCGGTCCGCAAGCTCCGCCAGGACATCCTGAGTGCCGTCTCGGGCGGCGCGGCCGGGCTCGGCGCGAACGACACGACGGCCAGCTTCAAGGAAGTCGGTATCTCGATCAACCGGGACGGCACGCTGGCCTTCGTGAAGGACGACTTCATGAAGACCTACAAGGCCGATCCGGCCCGGGCGGAGAAGTTCTTCGACTCGTACACCGACGTCACCAGCCCCAAGGGCAACGGCACGGCGGGGACCTTCGAGCCGGGCTTCGACACCGCGATCGGGCTGGGCCGCAAGCTGGAGGCGGTGGCGCTGATCGCCAGCGAGGGCGTGAAGGATCCGGACAACCCCACCAAGGTGCGGCAGGGCACCATGAAGGCCCTGATGGAGCGCAACACCGCGACCATCTCCAGCCTGAACGACCAGGTCAGCGAATGGGACGTCCGGCTGGAGCTGCGCCGGACCGCGCTGCAGAAGCAGTTCTCCGGCCTTGAGGTCGCCCTGGGCAAGATGCAGCAACAATCCTCCTGGCTGGCGGGTCAGCTCGCCGGTCTCGGCTGAACGGAGCGCACTCCATGACCAACCTCTCACCGGCCATGCGTGAGCGTTACCTCGCCGACGTCGCGGCCACGGCCTCGCCGGCCAAGCTGCTGCTGATGCTCTTCGACCGCCTGGTGATGGACCTGGTCCGCGGCGAGGAGGCGCTGGCCGCCGGCAACCGGTCCGGGGCCAACACGCACCTGCTGCACGCCCAGGACATCGTCACCGAGCTGCACGTCTCGCTGAACCTCGACGCCTGGGACGGAGCTGCCGGCCTGGCCGCGCTCTACACCTTCGTCGAGACCGAACTGGTCAACGCGAACGTACGGGGCGACGTGACCAAGGTGAGTGCCATCCGCGGACTGATGGAGCCTCTGCGCGACACCTGGCGCGAGGCCGCCATGGCCGCGGCGGCGGCCGAGGGGTGATCCTGATGGCCGACGACTGGCGCCAGGCCTGGATCGCCGCCCTCGACGAGCTCGAGGCCGACGTCGAGGCCGTGGAGAAAATGATCTCGGAGGAGCACCGCAGCCAGGAGCTGCCGGCCGCGACACCGTGGGCGCCACCGCCGGGTCTCGGCCCGCTGCCGCTGGATCTGCGCCCGAGGGCCGACTTCATCCTGACCCGCCAGCTGGAGGCGGCGCGCGCGGCCGCCCTCGCGATCACCGCCAACCGGCGGCAGACCGCCTTCGCCGCCCGGGTGGAGGTCGGCACGGCCGGCAAAGGGATTCCCACCTACATCGACTGCGCCATCTGACCCACCGGCACCAGCTCTGTCACAACCCGGGACCCCGGCAGGGGTCTCGGGTTGTTGTGTGCAACCCACCAGCAACCGTTTCGGACTCAGCGGATCGGCCGACGGGCCGAATCGGAGAGTACGAGCAACGGATTGCTCCGACCTATCGCCAGGGACAGGCACCTCCTCCGCAGAAGGGAACTGCCGTGTTCGACGACGTCGCATCGTCCTCGCTCCGCGTCGCAGTGGCCGGCCTGTCCGCTCGGCAGAACGCCATCGCCAACAACATCTCCAATATCGAGACCCCCGGCTACCAGGCTCGTAAGGTCAAGTTCGAGGAGGCGCTCAGCAGCGCCGTCGCTCACGGCCAGTCGCCCTCGACGGTCTCGCCGAGCGTGCAGAACTCGCTGGAGCCGACGCGCCTGAACGGCAACAACGTCAACCTCGATGAGGAGACGCTCTCGCACATCGACACGACGATGCGCTACCAGCTCACGCTGCGCGCCCTCGACGGCAAGTACGGACTGATCCGCGACGCGATCAAGGGGGCCTGAGCCAGATGAGCACCTTCAACGCGATCGGCACCGCCGCATCCGGCGTCACCGTCTACCGCAAGTGGCTGGACGCCGTCTCGGACAACATCGCCAACATGGACAACGTCAGCAAGACGTCCGACAAGGCCTTCCAGGCGCGCTACGTCGTCGCCCAGGAGGCCCAGGACGGCAACGGCGCACAGGTGGGCGGCATCGCGTACGGCAGCGCGGAGGGTGTGCTGGCGTACGAGCCGGACAACCCGATGGCCGACACCGAGGGCTACGTGCGCCGGCCGGACATCGACCTCGGCAGCCAGATGGCCCAGCTGATGATGGCGCAGCGCGCGTACCAGGCGAACCTCTCGGTCGTGGACCGGGCCCGGGAGTCCTACCAAGCGGCGATCCAGCTCGGGAAGGGCTGACCATGACCTCTCCGATCAGCGCGCTCGGCGCGGTCAGCGGCCTCAGCGGCATCGGCGCGGTCTCCGGCGTCGACGGTGTCGCCGGCGCGGGCACGACCAAGGCTGTCACCGGTCCGAACACCGACTTCGCGGGCATGCTCTCCAAGGGCCTCGAGAGCGTCCAGGCCTCCCAGTCCAAGGCCTCGGACCTGGCCGTGCAGGTCGCCAACGGCACGCTGCAGGACCCCGCCCAGTACACGATGGCCTCCACCGAGGCCGCGCTGGGACTGCAGCTGACCATGGCGATCCGCAACAAGGCTGTGGAGGCCTTCCAGGAGATCATGAGGATGCAGGCCTGACATGAGCGACCGACTCCCCGCGCCCGTACGCAAGGCCGGTGACACCTTCAAGTCCTTCACCCCGGGACAGAAGGCCGTCACCGTCGCCGCCGTGCTCGCCCTGCTCATCGGCGGCTACTTCTTCGCCACCTGGGCGTCCAAGCCGTCGTACTCCGCCCTGTTCAGCAACCTGTCGAGCAAGGACGCCAGCGCGATCGTCGAGTCGCTGCAGAAGACCGGCACGGCGTACGAGCTGAGCAACGGCGGCAGCACCATCCTGGTGCCCAAGGACCAGGTGTACGACCTGCGGCTGCAGCTGTCCGGCGAGGGCCTGCCCGGCGAGTCGGACACCGGCTACGCGCTGCTGGACCAGCAGGGCATCACCACCAGCGACTTCATGCAGCACACGAACTACCAGCGGGCGTTGCAGGGTGAGCTGGCCAGCACGATCAAGTCGATCGACGGCGTGGAGGCGGCGACGGTCAACCTGGTGCTGCCGCAGAAGGACGTCTTCGCCGACGACCAGAACAAGACCACGGCCTCGGTGCTGGTGCAGTCCGCGGCGAACAAGCCGTTGACGGCCGAGAAGGTCCGCGCGATCGTGCACCTGGTCGCGTCGAGCGTCGAGGGTCTCGACCCGGAGCAGGTCACCGTGGCCGGCGCCGACGGCAAGATCCTGTCCACCGGCGGCGGCGCCGCGGTGGCCACCGGCGGTGACAGCGGTACGGAGTCACAGACCGTCGCCTTCCAGAACCGCCTCAACTCCTCCCTGCAGAACATGCTCGACAGCGTCGTCGGACCCGGCCACGCCGTGGTGACCACGACCGCTGAGCTCGACTACGACCAGACCGAGACGACCACCGAGCGCTATGCCTCGGACCCGTCCGTCGCCGCGTTGTCGGAGAGCATCAGCCGTGAGGCGTACAACGGCAATGGCAACGGCACCGGCGGCGTGCTCGGCCCGGACAACATCCAGGTGCCCAACGGCGCGACCAGCAGCAACGGCGCCGGGCAGTACGAGAACAGCAACACCGTGCGCAACAACGCGGTCAACAAGACCACCGAGGCCCGCAAGAGCGCCCCGGGCAGCATCAAGAAGCTGAACGTGGCCGTCCTGCTGGACAGCACGACTGCCGGCGCGGTGAACTCCGCCGACGTGCAGGCGCTGGTCAGCGCCGCGGCCGGGATCGACGCCAACCGCGGCGACACCATCGCGGTCAGCGCCATGCCGTTCGACACGAGTGCCGCCACCGCGGCCAAGGACGCGCTGGCCGCGTCCGCCGCCGCCGAGCAGTCGGCCAAGCAGACCTCCCTGATCAAGACCGCGGCGATGGCCCTGGTCGTGCTGCTCCTGATCTTCCTGGCCTGGCGGGCCAGCCGGCGGGCCAAGAAGCGCAAGGCGCTGACCCCGGCCGAGCTCAAGCACCTCGAGGACATGCAGGCGGCGCTGGAGCAGCAGCGGCTGGCGCAGCTCAACGCGGCGATCCCCTCGCCCGCGATCGAGGCGGCGAACGCGGACCTGGAAGCCCTCGAGGAGCGCCAGCGCGAGATCGAGCAGATGGTCGAGGACCAGCCCGAGGAGATGGCCGCGCTGCTGCGGGGCTGGCTCGCCGCCACCCGGTAGCCGTCCCGTTATGTCCACCCCCTGGTTCAAGGAGGAACCGCGTTGACCACACCCGGGCTGACCACGACGTCGATGACCGGTCTGCGCAAGGCCGCCATCCTGATGGTCCGGATGGGCAAGGAGTACTCGACCCGGGTGCTCGCCAACATGAAGGAGAACGAGGTCGAGGAGATCTCCGCAGAGATCGCCCGGCTGGGCAAGCTGGAGCCGCAGGTCGTCGGCGACGTCATCGACGAGTTCTACGCCCTGGCCACCACCAAGCACGCCGGCGCCGGCGGTATGGCGTACGCCCGTGAGCTGCTGGAGGCGTCGCTGGGCACCGAGCGGGCCCAGCTGATCCTGGACCGGCTGCAGGCCTCGATGACCGACATGCCGTTCAACTTCCTCAGCCACGCCGACCCCCGGCAGCTGCTCTCCTACGTGCAGTACGAGCACCCGCAGACGATCGCGCTGGTGCTGGCCCACATCCCGTCGGCGCTGGCCAGCTCGATCCTGTCCGGGCTGGCGCCCGAGGTGCAGTCTGACGTCGCGCACCGGATCGCCGTCATGGACCGCACCTCGCCGGACGTGATCCGGCAGGTGGAGGTGGCTCTGCAGCGCAAGCTCTCCACCGTGCTCCAGCCGGACGAGCTTTCCACCGTCGGCGGCCTGGACCCGCTGGTCGACATCATCAATCGGGCCGACCGCACCACCGAGCGCCTCATCCTGGAGGCCCTGGAGGCGCGCAACCCGGAGATCGCCGAGGAGATCCGGCGGCGGATGTTCATGTTCGAGGACATCGTCAACCTGGACGACCGCTCGGTGCAGCTGGTGCTGCGCCAGGTCGAGCCCTCCGACCTCGCCACCGCGCTCAAGGGCGTGGCCGAGGAGGTCCGCAACAAGGTCACCCAGAACCTCTCCGAGCGGGGCCGGGAGAACCTGCTGGAGGAGATCGACCTGATGGGCCCGGTCAAGGTCAAGATGGTCGAGGAGGCGCAGACCAAGATCGTCGCGGTGATCCGCGCGCTGGAGGACTCCGGCCAGATCGAGATCCAGCGTGGTGGCGAGGCCGATGAGCTCATCGACTGACGACGGGCCGGTGCTGGGGCCACCGTCGGCCGGCTCAGCCCGAGCGCGGACTCCAAGGAGTTGGCGGCGATGATGGTCGCGGATCTAGCGGCGAGCAGGCGTACCAGTTTG
>NZ_JBEZGQ010000091.1:0-15516 GCF_040650095.1 Actinoplanes sp. NPDC048791
ATGTTGAACTCGCGGCCGGCGATCGTGGCGTACGTCGAGTTACTGAGCCGGCTGGGTCATCGGCGTGCGGCCGCGCCGGCCAGCAGCCGCTTCGCGTACGGGGCCTCGAGCTTGAGGTAGCGCCCGGCCAGCCGCCCCGGGTCGGTCCCCAGCCGGTGGGCCCACTCCAGACCGGTCTTCTGCATCCAGCGGGGCGCCCGCTCGACGTCGCCGGCCACGAAGTTGACCGCCGCGCCGCAGCCGATGAACCAGGCCCGCGGCAGCTCGGCCCGCAACCGGGTGATCACGCCCTCCTGCTTCGGGAAGCCCAGTCCGACGAAGACCAGGTCGGGTTCCGCCCCGGCCACCTTGCGGCACAGGTCGGCGAAGGACTCCTCGTCGCGCTCGAAGCCGTACGGCGGGCACAGCGTCCCGGCGATCCGCAGCCCCGGGCACTCCCGCGCCAAGCGGTCGGCGGCCCGGGTGGCACCGTCCTTGGTCCCGTCGGCCGCCGGCGTGCCGCCGACGACGAAGATCGATCGGCGGTCGTGGGCCAGGCCGCGCGACAGCGACCAGATCAGGCTGCTGCCCGCCACGCGTTCCGGCAGCGGGGTGCCGCTGAGCTTGCTGGCCCAGACCAGGGGCATGCCGTCGGCGACCACCAGGTCGGCGTCGTCGAGGTAACCACGGACCTCGCTGTCCACCTGGGCCTGGCGCAGGATGTCGACGTTCGGGGTCAGGATCCGGCCGCCCCGGCCCGCATCGATGGCCTCGCGGACGACGGCCACCACCTCCTCCTCGGTGATCCGGTCGAATCCCGTGCCGTCCAGATGCACCCGGTCGAATGCCTCGATTGTCATGCGACGCCTCCTTCACCCTTGTTCGCTCGTTATAGGAGCGAAACGAGCGAAGGTGGGCCAAAGTGGCACGGGTTCTTTATTTGGGTGGATTAGGACGAAGCGGAACAACGCTCGTCGAGCGCCTCCTCGGCGAGCTGCCCTCCGTGTGCTCGCTCGGCGAGATCGTCCATCTCTGGCAGCGCGACATCCGCAACGACGAGCGCTGCGGCTGCGGCGCCCGCTTCTCGGCGTGCACGTTCTGGAAGCGCGTCGGCGAACGCGCCTTCGGCCACTGGGGCAATGTGGACGTTGAGCGGGTGCACGCGCTGCGCGACGTCGTCGAGCGCACCCGGCACATCCCCCGCCTGGCCGGCGCCCAGTTGCCGCCGGCCCAGCGCGCCGACGTCCGCGAGTACGCGAGCTTCTACGCCCGGGTCTACTCGGCGGCCGCGGCGGTCTCCGGCGCCCAGGTGGTCGTCGACTCCTCCAAGCACAGCGCCCTGGCGCACGTGCTGCGCTGGGCCGACGACGTCGATCTGCGGGTCGTGCACGTGGTGCGGGACGCGCGCGGGGTCGCGTACTCGTGGACCAAGACCGTCGCCCGGCCGGAGACGGACGGCAGCGAGGAGATGACGCGCTACTCCCCCGGCCGTTCGGCTCTGCTGTGGAACGCGCACAACGCGGCCTTCGGGCTGCTCTCGCGCCGCGGCGTGCCGGTCCGCCGGATCCGCTACGAGCAGTTCCTCACCGACCCGCGAGCCGCGCTGCGCGAACTCGCCGAGTACGCCGGTGTCCCGGTCTCCGACGCCGGCCTCGGTTTCCTCGGCGACGGTTACGCCGACCTGCGGGTCGGTCACAGCGCGGCCGGCAACCCGATGCGCTTCAGCGTCGGCCGGCTGCCGCTGCGCCGCGACGACGCCTGGGTACGCGCACTGCCCAGCGGCCAGCGCCGGCTGGTCGGCGCGGTGTGCGCCCCGATGCTGCGCGCGTACGGCTACCCGCTCAACCCCGCAGAAGTGCCCCAGGAGGCGTGATGAACTGGCCGTCCGTCGGTGTCGTGATCCCCACCCGCAACCGTCCCGAACTGCTCCGCAAGGCGATCGCCGGGGTACGCGCCCAGCGTTACCCGGGCGAGCTGAAGATCGTGGTGGTCTACGACCAGACCGAGCCCGACTACCTGCTCGCCTCCACCGACGGCGTCCAGGTGCTGGTGCTGACGAACTGGCGCACCTCCGGGCTGGCCGGCGCCCGCAACACCGGCATCCTGGCGCTGGACAGCGAGTACGTGGCCTTCTGCGACGACGACGACCAGTGGGCGCCGGACAAGCTGCGCCGTCAGGTGGCCGCCCTGGTGGCCGAGCCCGACTCGGAGATGGCGACCTGCGCGATCGAGGTCGAGTACGAGGGCCGGACCACCCCGCGGCTGGCCGGGCGCAGCCGGGTGACGGTCGACGAGCTGGCCCGTTCCCGGATGGCGATGCTGCACTCGTCGTCGTTCCTGATCCGCCGGGACGCGCTGGCCGAGTCAGCGATCGGACTGGTCGCCGAGGATGCGCCGGGCAGCCAGAACGAGGACTGGGACATGCTGCTGCGGGCGGCCCGCCGCGCGCCGATCGTGCACCTGGACGAGCCGCTGGTCCGGGTCCTGTGGGGCCGCACCTCGCACTACGCCTACGAGTACGCCACCAAGATCTCGTCGCTGCGCTGGATGATGCAACGCCACCCGGAGATCAGCGGCTGCGGCCCGGGCGCGGCCCGCGTCTACGGTCAGCTCGCGTGCTGGTCGGCCGCGACCGGCAACCGGAGTCAGGCGTGGCAGTTCAGCAAGGAGGCGGTCCGCGCCAACTGGAAGGAGCCGCGGACGGCGATCGCCCTCGCGGCCATGACCGGCGCGGTGAAGGTGGAGAACGTGCTGTCGGCGCTGCACAAGCGGGGCCGAGGTATCTGACACACCACCTTTTGCGCACACCCGCTCAGCGGGTAGTGTTCGCACGTGTTCGAATTCGTGCGGTTATCCCGTCGTAGCGACGGTGAGTGCTGATGCTCGCGCAGCAGCGTCAGGCGGCGATCCTGGACCGGGTCCGGGCCGCCGGCGGCGTCCGCGTCAGCGAGCTGGCCAACGAGTACGGCGTCTCCGACATGACGATCCGCCGCGACCTGGAGACCCTGGCCGACCGCGGCCTGCTGGCGAAGGTACACGGCGGCGCGACCACGGTGAGCCCCGGTTCGGCCCACGAGCCCGGCTTCGCGGCCAAGTCGGTGCGCCAGCGCGCCGAGAAGGCCGCGATGGCCATGCGCGCCGCCGCGCTGGTCTCCCCCGGTGACGCCATCGCACTGTCCGCCGGCACCACGACCGCGGGTCTGGCCCAGCGGCTCGTCGACGTGCCGGCGCTCACCGTGGTGACCAACTCCATCCCGGTCGCCGACGTCTTCTACCGCGCCGGGCGCCCGGACCAGACCGTGGTCCTGACCGGCGGCACCCGTACGCCCTCGGACGCCCTGGTCGGGCCGGTGGCGGTCGCCGCGATCGGCACCCTGCACCTGGACATGCTGTTCCTGGGCGTGCACGGGATGAGCGAGCGGGCCGGTTACACGACGCCGAACCTCATGGAGGCCGACGTCAACCGGGCGCTGGTGGAGGCGGCCGAGCGGCTCGTGGTGCTGGCCGACCACACCAAGTGGGGCACCGTGGGCATCTCCTCGATCGTGTCGCTGGACCGCGCCGACGTGGTGATCACGGATGACCAACTGGACGAGGCCGCACGTGCGGTCCTGGTGGAACAGGTGAACGAGCTGATGGTGGTAAGCGCCCAATGATCTCCCAGAGGACTGCGATCCGGCTCTCCGACGGCCGCGAGCTCATCTACTTCGACGAGACCCCGGACGCCGACCGCGCCAAGTGGCCGGACACCCGGCACCTGCCGCCCCCGCCACCGACCTCCCAGCTGCGGTACGACCCGCTGGTCGACGAGTGGGTGGCGGTCGCGGCGCACCGGCAGACCCGCACCTTCCTGCCGCCCAGCGACAAGTGCCCGCTGTGCCCGTCGACGCCGGAGTTCGCCAGCGAGATCCCCGCGCCGGACTACGACGTGGTGGTGTTCGAAAACCAGTTCCCGTCGTTCAGCGACCGGGTCAAGCCGGACGAGATCACCGCGCTGACCGACATGGTCCCGGTCCGGCCGGGCATCGGGCGCACCGAGGTGGTCTGCTTCACCAGCGACCACAACAGCTCCTTCGGCACGCTGCCGCCGGCCCGGGTCCGCACGGTGCTCGACGCGCTGGCCGACCGGACGACCGAGATGTCGGCACTGCCGGGCATCGCCCAGGTGTTTCCGTTCGAGAACCGCGGCATCGAGATCGGCGTGACGCTGAGCCACCCGCACGGGCAGATCTACGCGTACCCGACGGTGCCGCCGCGCACCGAGGCCATGCTGCGGGCGGCGCGCAAGCACGCCGAGCACACCGGCGGCCGCAACCTGTACGCCGACGTGCTGGCCGCGGAGCAGAAGGCCCAGGTCCGCGTGGTGGCGTCCAACGAGCACTGGACGGCGTACGTCCCGGCGGCGGCCCGCTGGCCGTACGAGGTGCAGCTGGCCCCGCACCGCCAGGTCGCGGACATCCCGGCCCTGAGCGACGCCGAACGTGACGCCTTCGCGCCGCTGTACCTGGACGTGCTGCGCCGCTTCGACGCGCTGTTCGGCAAGCCGATGCCCTACATCTCGGCCTGGCACCAGGCGGTGGTCGGCGAGGGCCGCGAGCTGGGTTACCTGCACCTCCAGCTGTTCAGCATCCGCCGGGCGGCGGACAAGCTGAAGTACCTGGCCGGCTCGGAGTCGGCGATGGGCGCGTTCGTCAACGACATCGTCCCGGAAGCCGCCGCCCAGCGTCTCCGCGAGGCTCTCTAGCCTCAGTCGGCCACGATGTTGCGCGGGGCGCTCTAGCTCTCAGTCGGCCACGATGTTGCGCGGGGCGCTCGGCGGCCAGTTGTGGTCGGGGGCGACCTGCCGGGCCACCTGGCGGCCGATGTCGCGCAGCTGGGCCACCTGCTCGGGGCGCAACGCGTCGAAGACGTAGCGCCGGACCGCCGCGACGTGGCCGGGCGCGGCCTCCACGACCATGTCCCAGCCGGGGTCGGTGAGCACCGCCTCGACGAATCGGCCGTTCTCGGGGCTGGGCTCGCGGAAGACCCAGCCCCGCTGCTCCAGGCGCTTGACCACGTTGGACAGCCGGGACAGCGAGCCGTTCACGAACTGGGCCAGCACGCTCATCCGCAGCCGCCGGCCGGGCGACATGGACAGGCCCGCGAGCACCAGGTACTCGAAGAACGAGATGCCGTTGTCCCGCTGGAGCTGGGCGTCGAACGCGCTCGGCAGCCGGAACATGAGCCAGGACAGGGCGAGCCAGGCGTCGCTCTCGTCGGGCGACAGCCACTGGGGTTCGTTCCGGCCTTCCACGGGATGCAGCCTACCGGCCTTGATCAGCCAACTTGACGTACGTCACTTCACGGTTGACTTCACGCTTGAAGCAAGCCATCGTTGACTTCAAGCGTGAAGTCATACTCAACAAAGGGGACGAACCATGACGTTGTTCCGGCTGGACGCCAGCATCCGGGTCGAGGGCTCGGCGAGCCGCGAGATCGCCGACCTCGTCGAGCAGGAGTGGCTGGCCGCACACCCGGGCGACCAGGTCGAGCGCCGGCACATCGGCGTCGACGTGCTGCCGGCCGACGCCTGGGGGCACGCGGTGGGCGCCGGCTTCGTCCCGCCCGAGCAGCACACCGCCGAGCAGGCGAACGCGGTGAAACTGGCCACCACCCTCACCGACGAACTGGTCAACGCGGACGCGGTGCTGCTGGCCGTGCCGCTCTACAACTGGGGCGTGTCCCAGCACTTCAAGACCTGGTTCGACCTGATCATGACGGACCCCCGCGTACGCGCCCCCGAGGGCCTGATCCCGGGCAAGCCGGTCGTCCTGGCCACCGTCCGCGGCGGCGCCTACGGCCCGGGCACCCCCAAGCACGGCTGGGACTACTCGACCCCGTACCTCCACCGCATGCTCACGGAGCAGTGGGGCGCAAACCTCACAGTCGTGGAACGCGAACTGACCCTGGCCGGCGTCAACCCGGCCCTCGACTCCCTCCGAGACCTGGCAACCCAACTCCACCAGCAGGCCCTGAGCGCAGCAGTCGAGGCAGGCCGCGCCTTCGGCGTGAAGTAACCGCAACCCAAGTCGCACTTCGCCCGTCGGCGTCGAGGGCGCCAAAACAGGCTAGGCGCCCTTTGCCGTGGCCTGTTTGGCGCCCTCGGGTCGATGGTGGCTTGGAAGCGGGCGCCCAGCTTGCCGTAGCGGGTGACGAGCCCCGCCAGTGCTTGCGCCGGTTGAAGCCGCGTTCGACCTGGTTGCGCCGCTTGCAGGCGGCCCGGTCCAACACCGGGGCCGGCCGCCGTCACGGCTCCTGCGGAGGCGATCGGTGATCCAGTCGCGAGGCTGGTCGGACGCTCACGCGGCCGGCCGCGGCCCGGCGCGGTCCTTGAGGCCAGACACCGGCCGTGGCCGTTCGGCCAGGGTATGGACCTTCGCGGTCAGCCCGCCGCGGGAGCGGCCGTTGCTTCCGCGAGCCTGCGCCTCTCGGCAACGGTCAGCCCTCTTGGCCGCTCCGGCCGCGGGCCAGCGGGCCCGCACGACCCTCGCGCCTAGGGCGAAGTGCCGGCCGAGCCTTGGAACAATTAGGGGGCGGGGGGCCCGGGACGAGGCCCCCCGCAGGGAAGGGACGGCAGGCGCAGATCGCCCACTGATCGCGCGCTGCTTCCAGAACCGGTCGGCGCCCGGGACAAGGCGGCCGGACCGGCGGGCGACCAGAAGCGCGACGCGACCGTCATCCGTTCTATCCAGGAAAACGACCGGCCCTCCCTGGAGTTACGCCGCGTACCCTTCAAAACCCGCCCTAAACATCCGTTTTACGAGCTTCATACCGCGCAAAAAGGCCGCCGGCAACTGCGCGGCGGCCTTCGTGCTTACGGCGTACGGGATCAGGCGAGCTTGCGAGCCAGGTTCTCGTCCAGGGCGTTCATGAATTCGTCCGTGGTCAGCCAGGGGGCGTCCCGCGAGATGAGCAGCGCGAGGTCCTTGGTCATCTGACCGCCCTCGACCGTCTCCACGCAGACCTTCTCCAGCGTCTCGGCGAACTCGGTGACCGCCGGGGTGCTGTCGAGCAGACCGCGGTGCTTGAGGCCGCCGGTCCAGGCGAAGATCGAGGCGATCGGGTTGGTCGAGGTCTTCTCGCCCTTCTGCCACTGCCGGTAGTGCCGGGTGACCGTGCCGTGCGCGGCTTCCGCCTCGACGGTCTTGCCGTCCGGGGTCATCAGCACGGAGGTCATCAGGCCGAGCGAGCCGAAGCCCTGCGCCACGGTGTCGGACTGCACGTCACCGTCGTAGTTCTTGCAGGCCCAGACGTAGCCGCCCTCCCACTTCATGGCGGCGGCCACCATGTCGTCGATGAGGCGGTGCTCGTAGGTGAGGCCGGCCGCCTTGAACTGGTCGGCGAACTCGGTCTCGAAGATCTCGGCGAACAGGTCCTTGAACCGGCCGTCGTACGCCTTGAGGATCGTGTTCTTCGTCGACAGGTAGACCGGGTAGTTGCGGGCCAGGCCGTACCGGAACGAGGCGCGGGCGAAGTCGCGGATCGAGTCGTCGTAGTTGTACATCGCCATCGCGACGCCGCCGCCGGGGTAGTCCGCGACGTGGAACTCCATCGGCGCGGAGCCGTCCTCGGGCGTGAACGTCACGGTCAGCTTGCCCGGGCCCGGGGTCACGAAGTCGGTGGCCTTGTACTGGTCGCCGTGGGCGTGCCGGCCGATGATGATCGGCTTGGTCCAGCCCGGCACCAGCCTGGGTACGTTCGACATGATGATCGGCTCGCGGAAGACGACACCGCCGAGGATGTTGCGGATCGTGCCGTTGGGCGACCGCCACATCTTCTTGAGGCCGAACTCCTCGACGCGGGCCTCGTCCGGGGTGATCGTCGCGCACTTGACGCCGACGCCGTGCCGCTTGATCGCGTTGGCCGCGTCGATGGTCACCTGGTCGTCGGTCTCGTCGCGGTACTGGATCGACAGGTCGTAGTACTCGAGGTTGACGTCGAGGTACGGCAGCACCAGCTGCTCGCGGATCTGCTTCCAGATGATCCGGGTCATCTCGTCGCCGTCGAGCTCCACGACCGGGTTGTTGACCTTGATCTTCGCCATCGACCGGCGCTCCTCTCCGGGACACGTGCTTCTAGCAGTACGAGCGTACTGCAGGTCGGTGGAAGATCGCCTCCCGGCCTCGCCCTAACCCTCTCGCACGAGCCGGCCCGCGCCGCCAGAATGGCGGGATGTCTGCCATCCGGAAGCTCGGCCCGCTCACCGTCATCGCACTGCCGGACGCCGAGGGACCGCATTTCGACCGGCGCGAGGACGCGCTGCCGGACGCCACGGCCGAGCAGTGGGCCGCGGCCGACGAGCGCGATCCGGGTGCGCGGACCGCGGACGGCCGCTGGTGGTTGCGCTTCCGGAGCTTCGCGATCCGGTACGGCGACAGCGGCCCGGTCACCCTCGTCGACGCAGGGATCGGGCCGGCCCACTCGCTCGCCGCCGACTGGGCTCCCGTACCCGGGCACCTGCCGGACGAGCTGGCCGCGGCCGGGATCGAGGCCGCGGACGTCGAGGCGGTCGTGCTGACCCACCTGCACACCGATCACATCGGCTGGGCCGTCCCGGCGGACTCGCCGTTCACCGACGCCCGGGTGATCGTGCAGCGCGCGGAGGTCGACGCCTTCGCCGCCGCCCGCCAGCAGGACGCGCTGCTGCGGCCGCTGAGGGACCAGGGGCGGTTGCAGGTGGTCGAGGGCGACACCGAGCTCAGCGCGGGCGTACGGCTCATCTCCACGCCCGGGCACACCCCGGGCCACCAGTCGGTGCTGGTCGAAGGCGGCGGCGAGTCGGTGCTGGTGACCGGGGACCTGCTGGTGCACGCGGTGCAGCTGGTGGATCCGGCCCTGGCGTACGGGCACGACATGGACGCGCAGCTCGCCCGCAAGAGCCGGGAGGAGGCGCTCACCGCGGCCGCCACCCGTGGCTCGTGGCTGGCGGTGTCGCACCTGGGTCAGCCGTACTGCCGTACCGGAAAATGACGGGTCTGGCCCTTCCCCCAGCTCACGTATGATGCGACTGAAGTCGCGATTCCGTTGAGGGGGTTCCCATGACCGCCGCGCTCAGCGGGCTTCCGCCCGCGGACGGCTGGACCGTCGACGACCTCCAGGCCCTGCCCGATGACGGCGTACGCCGTGAGCTCATCGATGGAGCGCTGCACGTGTCCCCCTCACCGACCAGCGTTCACCAGGTCATCGCCATGCGTCTGGGTGTCGCACTCGAGCAGACATGCCCGGACGACCTCTTCGTGAGTCAGGCCAACGACGTGGAGCTCAGCTCGCACCGGATGTTCATCCCGGATGTGCTGGTCACCACGTTCGAGGCGGCCCGCCGGCGCGCCGGCAGCTTCATGGCGGACGAGGTCGTGCTGGCGGTGGAGATCGTGTCGCCGGGCTCACAGAGCGTGGACCGGGTGCTCAAGCCGGCCCTGTACGCGAAGGCCGGCATCCCGAACTTCTGGCTGATCGAGACCGACGGCGGCATCACCGTGCAGACGCACCGGCTCAACCGCGAGGCGGGAACGTACGAACCGTCGGGGTCCTTCACCGACGTGATCAGCGTCGCGATCCCGTGGCCGCTCGAGGTCCCGATCGCCGCGTTGCGCCCCCGCAACTTCTGAACATGGGAAAGGCCGGGGCACACGGCCCCGGCCTTCCCGACGATCATCAGAGCGAAGCGACGTCCGCCTGCTTGGCGCGGACGGCCTCGGCGGCCTCCTTGAGGCCGGCCAGCTCGCTCTCGGTGAGGTCGGTCTCGACGACCCGCTTCACACCCTCCGCGCCGATCTCGGCCTCGACGCCGAGGTAGACGCCGGAGATGCCGTACTCGCCGTCGACCCAGGCGCAGACCGGCATGACCGCGCCGGAGTCCTCGGCGACAGCGCGGGCCATCCGGGCCGCGGCCGCCGACGGGGCGTAGTACGCCGAGCCGGTCTTGAGCAGCGCCACGACCTCGGCGCCGCCGTTGCGGGTGCGGGTGACCAGTTCCTCGACCTTGTCGGCCGGGAGCAGCTCGGCGACCGGCTTGCCGTTGACCGTGGACTTCGACGGCACCGGCACCATGGTGTCGCCGTGCGAGCCCAGGGTCAGCGTCTTGACGCTGCTCACCGGGACCTTCAGCTCCTCGGCCACGTTGTTGGTGAAGCGGGCCGAGTCGAGCATGCCGGCCTGGCCGAGCACCCGGTTCTTCGGGAACTGGGTGGCGATCTGGGCCAGCGCGGTCATCTCGTCCAGCGGGTTCGACACCACGATGACGACGGCGTTGGGGGCGTACTTGGCGACGTTCTCGGCCACCTGGCGGACGATCTTGGCGTTGACGCCGAGCAGGTCCATCCGGCTCATGCCCGGCTTGCGGGGCAGGCCGGCGGTGATCACGACGACGTCGGAGCCCTCGATGGCCTCGTAGCCCTCGCCGTTGGGGCCGGTGGTGGCGCCGACGACCTTGGTCTCGAAGCCCTCGATCGGGCGGGACTGGTTCAGGTCGAGCGCGAGGCCCTCGGGCTTGCCCTCGACGATGTCGGTGAGCACCACGGTCTCGAAGATGTCGTACTCGGCCAGACGCTGTGCGGTCGTGGACCCGTAGAAACCGGCGCCTACGACGGTGACCTTCTTGCCCATGTCTCTCACTCCCAGTCGGCGGGACGCTTTTTCCGGACCGTATCAGTCGGTTAACGGCGCATTACCGGGCAGGGCCGCCCGGGGCGAGGTAAACCACTGTTCAGGCGCTGACCTTGGCGCCGTACGCGGTCGCGAACTGCACCGCCTGGGCCATGTCGATCTTGGTGCCGTCCAGCCGGAGGCCGTGCAGCGCGACCCCGTCGAGGTCGGCGCCGCGCAGGTCGGTGCCCTTCAGGACGGCGTCCTTGAGCCGGGCGTGCGACAGGTCGGCGCCGCGCAGGTCGGCCCGGGTCAGGTCGGCGCCGGTGAGGTCGGCCTCCCGCAGCCGCAGCCCGCCGAGCTTGGCGGCGGTGAGGTTCTGCCCGCGCAGCGAGACGAAACCCCAGTCGCCACCGTCGATGGTCAGCGGCCGCAGTCCACAATCGAGGAACTGCGAGCCGGTGAGCTTGCAACCGGTCGCGGTGGCGTCGAAGAACGAGCAGCGCCGCAGCACCGACTGGGTGATCGCGCACGCGTTCAGCTCGGCGGCGTTGAAGCGCACGTTGCCGAACTCGCAGTGCGTGAACGTGCACCCGGTCAGCTTCGCCTCGGACCAGTCGACGTCGTGGAACGCGCAGTCCTCGTAGTGTGCGCGTTCCACCTCGGCGAGGGCCCAGTCCTGGCCCGCGAACGTCTCGTTCCGGACGACGTCCATCAGTGGTAGAAGTGCCGCGTACCGGTCAGGTAGACGGTCATGCCGGCCTTCTCGGCCGCCTCGATGACCAGGTTGTCGCGGATGGAGCCGCCCGGCTGCACGACCGCCTTGACGCCCGCGGCGATCAGCACCTCGAGGCCGTCCGGGAACGGGAAGAACGCGTCGGACGCGGCCACGCTGCCCTTGGCCCGGTCCGCGCCGGCCCGGTTCACCGCGAGGTGCGCCGAGTCGACCCGGTTGACCTGGCCCATGCCCACGCCGACGGTCGCGCCGTCGTGGGCCAGCAGGATCGCGTTGCTCTTCACCGAGCGGATCGCCCGCCAGGCGAAGGCCAGGTCCGCGAGTTCCTCGGCGGTGGCGGCCTCGCCGGTGGCCAGCGTCCAGCCCGCTTGCGGATCCCGAGCCCGGCGACCACCCGCTGCTGGGCCGCCTGGACCCGGCGGACGGGCCGAAGCTGCTCGCGTTGCCCGGCGAACTGGTCTGGGCCACGACGTGGGGTGAGCACGCCAATGACGTGATCGCGCCGCGGCTCGGCCTGCCCGGCCTGCCCGTCGTCACCTGGCCCGACACCGAGGACGATCCGGTGGGCGGCCGGCACTGGAAGACCGCCGGGCTGGTGCGGTGGGCGGCCGGGCGGCCGTTCGTCTGGGTCGACGACGAGGTCACCGACCGGGACCGCCGCTGGGTGGCGGCCGGCCATCCCGGCCCGGCGCTGCTGCACCGGGCCGATCCGCGCACCGGCCTCACCGATGCAGACTTCGCCGCGCTGGGCGGCTGGCTGACCGATAGGCACCTACCGGGGCACGCGTAGGTCGGACAGCGGCGGGTCGCCGAGCGGCGAGGTCTCCCACCGGGCCTCGAACGTCCCGGCCGCCGGGTCGAGCCGCAGGTGCAGGCGGTGCGGCGTCTCGACGAAGATCACATCGACGTGCAGCTGCCCGCCGGCCCAAGCGGATGCGGTGGCCAGCGGGCCCGTGGTGGTCCAGGCGCCCGGCGCGCCCAGGGCAGCGGCCAGTTCGGAGTTGCCTTCCAGCAGCCGGAGCTCGTCGGGTCCGGTGACCACCCGGACCGTGTGCAGGCCGGGAAGCTGATTGCCCGTTCCCGGTCGCAAGGTCAGCGGCGTGCGGTCCGGCTGCGGCCCGTCGGCCGCCGGACCGGCCAGGGGTACGGTCTCAGGCGTCCAGACCCGGTCGGGCGGCGCGTCCGCAGTCAGCGCGGGCAGCATGTGCGTCCACACGGCTTCCAGCACGCCCGGGGCGTCCAGGCTCTGCGACGTGATCGCCACGACCGCGTCCGCCTCCGGTAGGACGAGCATGAACTGGCCGTACGCGCCGTCGCCGCGGTAGCCGTGCCGGCTGCGCCAGAACTGGAAGCCGTACCCCTGGTCCCAGTCCGTCTCGGGGATGCCGGTCGAGATGTGCGCGCGGGTCGCTTCCTCGACCCACTGCGGGCTCAGCAGCTGCCGGTCCGCCCAGACACCGTTGCGCAGGTACAGCTGGCCCAGCTTGGCGATGGCCTCGGTCGGCACGTGCAGACCCGAGAAGCCGATCTCGCGTCCTTGCGGGTCGCGCGTCCAGCCCGTCCGCGTGATGCCCAGCGGCTCGAACAGCCGGGGCCGCAGGTACGCCGTCAGCGACTCCCCGCTGATCCGCTGGATGATCGCCGACAGCGCGTGGGTGCACGGCTGGTTGTACGCGAACACCGTCCCCGGCTCGTGCTCCGGCGGGGTGAGCAGGAAGCCGCGCAGCATGTCGCCGTCGCCGGCCGTCCGGGCCCGGTCGAAGGCGTCGCCGTCGTGCCCGCTGGCCATCGCCGCCACGTGCCGGACCAGGATCGCGCGGGACCGCTCGTCGGTCACCTCCGCGTCGAGCTCCGGGAAGTACGACAGCACGGTCGCGTCCAGGTCCACCCGGCCCTCGTCGACCGCGAAGCCGAGCGCCGTCGACGTGAAGCTCTTGCTCACCGAGTAGGCCAGCCGCGGCGTGCCCGGCTCGTACGGCGGCCACCAGTGTTCCGCGACCACGTGCCCGTGCCGCAGCACCATCAGGCTGTGCAGTTCCGCGTCGCTCAGCGCGGCGACCGCGGTGACGAACCGGTCGATCCCGGACACGTCGACGCCCTGTGCCGCCGGTCCGCTGCGCGGCAGTGCCGCCTCCCCGAGGGTTCTCATCCTCCGAACCTAGCGCCGCGGGTGGGCAGCCCGCGCGGGTGATATGAGCGTCGCGGCCCACGTCCGCGGCGCGGGCCCGCCGGGCGTGTGCGAAAGTCGACCGACGGGGTAAGGGACACTGGTCAACGTCAACGGGGTCGGCCGCGCCGGCCGGAGGTGAGGCTCGCGCATGACCGGTGATCGGTACTGATGTCGCCGGACGACCTGTTCGCCGACGGGGGCACCACCGGACGGCTGATGGCCGGGCTGGACTGGGCCGCCACGGATCTCGGTCCGGTCGGCGGGTGGCCGCAGAGCCTGCGGGCCGCCGTACGCATCGTGCTGTCCTCGCGCTATCCCATGCTGCTGCTGTGGGGCCCGCGGTTCACCCAGCTCTACAACGACGCGTACTCCGCGCTGATCGGCGACCAGCACCCGGCCGCGCTCGGCGGCGACGTGCGGGTCACCCTGGCCGACAGCTGGAACGTGCTCGAGCCGCTCATCCTCGACGCGATGGCCACCGGCGTGGCCAGCTGGGTGCCGGCCCTGCAGCTGGTCCTGGACCGGGCCGGTTACCGCGAGGAGGCGTACTTCAGCGTCTCGCACGCCCCGGCCCGCGACGACGACGGCACCACCATGGGGGTGCTCACCGTCTGCAGCGAGGTCACCGACCAGATCGTCGGGGAGCGGCGGCTGCGCCTGCTGCGGGACCTGTCGCTGCCGGCCGGCACGGATCCCGTGGACGTCGCCGAGACCTGCGCCCGGCTGTCGGCGGTGATCGGCGAGCAGCCGCTGGATGTGCCGTTCGCCGCGATCTATCTGCGCGACGGCGGGACGCTACGGCTGGCGGCGTGCGTCGGTGCCGACGCGGACAACAGTCCGGTGCAGGCGGCGCTGCCCGCGTCACTGAGTCTGGCGGAGGCGGCGGCTGATTCCGCGTACCCGGAAGGCGACGATCCCTGGGGCCTGCGGGCCGCCGCCGCGGGCCGCACCGCCCGGACCGACGACGTGGTGAAGCGGGTCGCCGTGACCGGTGGTCCCTGGGGTGACCCGGTCCGGGCCGCCGTCGCGCAGCCGCTGCCGTCGGCCGACCGTGAGCAGCCCGTCGGGGTCATCCTCACCGGGATCAGCCCCAGCCGCGGCCTCGACGAGACCTACCGTTCCTTCCTGCAGCTGCTCGCCCAGCAGGTCGCCGTCGCGGTCCGCAACGCCCAGGCGTACCAGGAGGAACGGGAGCGCGCGGAGTCGCTGGCCGAGCTCGACCGGGTCAAGACCGGCTTCTTCACCAACGTCAGCCACGAGTTCCGCACCCCGCTGACGCTGATGCTCGGACCGCTCGCCGACGCCCTGGCCGACCGGGACGAGCCGCTGCCGGCCGGGCAGCGTGAGCGGGTGGACACCGCCTGGCGCAACGCCAACCGGCTGCTGGGCCTGGTCAACGATCTGCTGACGTTCTCCAGCCTGGAGGCCGGCCGGGCCGGGCACGCGCCCCGCTCACTCGACCTGGCCACCTGGACGGCGGAGCTCGCGGGGGTCTTCCGGTCCGCCGTGGAACGCGCCGGGCTGCGTCTGGTCGTGGACTGCCCGCCGCTGCCCCGGCCGGTCGCCGTCGACGCGGGCAACTGGGAGAAAATCGTCACCAACCTGATCTCCAACGCCCTCAAGTTCACCTTCGTCGGCGAGATCCGGGTGACGCTGGCGGCGGACGACGAGCGGATCCGGCTGCGGGTCACGGACACCGGGATCGGCATCGACGCCGCGGAGCTGCCGCGGCTGTTCGACCGGTTCCACCGGGTCCAGGGTGTGCGCTCGCGCAGCCACGAGGGCACCGGCATCGGCCTGGCGATGGTCCGCGAGCTGAGCCGGCTGCAGGGCGGCGACGTGCAGGCCGAGAGCACGCCGGGGGAGGGCACCACCTTCACCGTGACCCTGCCGTGGACCGCGGTCGAGCCGGTCGCGGAGCCCGCGGCCACGCCGGCCTTCTCCACCGCCGAGGCGGCCGTCCGCGAGGTCACCGGCTGGCTCGACGACGACGGCGGCGCCGGGGCGC
>NZ_JBEZGQ010000092.1:0-15472 GCF_040650095.1 Actinoplanes sp. NPDC048791
GCGGCCGGCGGCGCGCCCGCCTGCCCGAGCCAGTAGGGCTCGGGCACCGCGTCGGCGAGCGCGCGCGCCACCATGCTCAGGAGTTCTTCCGCGGCCGCGACCGGATGCTGCTCACCACCGCGATCAGCACCCCGCCCACGAAGATCAGCGTGCCCATCACGTTGACCTGCGGCGGCAGGCCGACCCGGGTCGCGCCCCAGATCCACAGCGGGAACGTCGTGGTGGTGCCCGCGGTGAAGTTGGTGACCACGAAGTCGTCGATGCTCAGGGCGAAGGCCAGCAGCATGCCGGACATCACCGCGGGCATGATGATCGGGAAGGTGATCCGCCAGAACGTGGTCCACGGGTTAGCGCCGAGGTCCGCCGCGGCCTCCTCGACCGAGCGGTCCAGGGTCAGCACCCGGGCCCGCACCACCACCGCGACGAACGAGATCGAGAACATGATGTGCGCGATCGTGATCGTGGTGGCGCCCAGTCCGACCCCCAGCGAGACGAAGAGCGTCAGCAGCGAGGCGCCCATCACCAGCTCGGGGGAGGACATGGTGGCGAACATGATCAGGTTGACCGTGCCCGAGCCGCGGAACCGGTAGCGGCCCAGCGCGTAGCCGATGCCGGTGCCCAGCGCGCCCGCGACGACCGCGGTGAGCACCGCGACGACCAGCGAGATCACCAGGGCCTTGGTCAGCTCGTCGAGGGCGAAGACCCGGCCGTACCACTTGAGGGTGAAGCCCTCCCAGGTCTGGTTGTAACGGCCCGGGGTGTCGTTGAAACCGAACAGGATCATGATGAGCACCGGCAGCGTCAGCCACGCGATGATCACCCAGGTGTAGATGTACAGGGCCCGCCCGCCGGTCAGCCGGGACCGGCGCGGGGTGACCGCGGGGGCTTGCTCGACCATGGTCATCGCGCGGCCACCTTCATCACGTCCTCCGTGCCCAGCGCCCGGGCGTAGGCGAAGACCCCGATCAGCAGCACCGCCATCAGCGTGAAGGACAGGGCCGAGGCGGTCGGATAGTTGGAGCTGGTCAGGTACTGCGACTGGATGACCTGGCCGATCATCGTGGTCGACGAGCTGCCCAGCACCGCCGAGTTGACGTAGTCGGAGCTGGCCGGCACGAAGGTCATCAGCACACCGGCGAAGACCCCGGGCAGGGCCAGCGGCAGGATCACCTTGCGGAAGGCGGTGGCCGGGTCCGCGTACAGGTCCCGGGCGGCCTCGACCACCCGCGGGTCGATGCGTTCCAGGGCCACGTAGACCGGCAGGATCATGAACGGCAGGAAGTTGTAGACCAGCCCGCCGATCACCGCCACCGGGGTGCCGAGGATGTGGAAGCTGTCCGGCAGCACCCCGGCGCTCTTCAGCGGGCCGAGCAGCATGCCCTCGTCGGTGAGGATGTAGCGCCACGAGATGGTGCGCAGCACGAACGACACGAAGAACGGCAGCAGCAGCAGGAACAGGTAGGTCGGCTTGCGCCGGCCACCGTAGAACGCGATCCAGTACGCCACCGGGAACGCCAGCACGATCAGGATGACCGTGGTGATCGCCCCGTAGATCAGCGAGCGGACCAGTTGCGTGCGGTAGTTGCCGATCGCGTCCACGTAGGTCTGCCAGTGGCCGGTGAACACGTACCCGGAGACGACGTCACCCTCTTGCAGCGACAGCGACAGCATCGTCACCATCGGGATCACGAAGAACAGCAGCAGCCACAGGCCACCCGGCAGGATCAGCAGGTAGGGCGCGAGCACCCGGCGTGAACGCGACACGGCTCAGGCCAGCACGATCGGCTCGAAGATGCTCTGGAACTGCTGCTGCTCGGCGGTCGACTTGAAGTCGACGTAGTAGTGCAGCTTCGCGTAGTCACTCTGGGCCGGGAAGACGAGCGGGCTGGAGGCGACCGCCTCCATGGCCGCCTTGTCGTCGCCGGACAGCTTGGCCGCGTCCTTCTTGATCTGCTCCTGCGCGGCCGGCACCGGGCAGACGTAGTTGATGTACTCGGCCAGCGTGGCCGCGTTCTCCACCTCGTAGAAGAAGTCCATCAGCTTGATCGCGTCCAGCGGGTTCTGCGCGGTGATCGGGATGGCGAAGTTGTCCGTCCAGATCGTGCCGCCCTCCTCCGGGATGATGAACTTGAAGTCGGTGCCGTCGGAGACGTTCTTCTGGAAGATGTCGCCGGACCAGGCCTGGGTGATCCACACCTCGCCCTTGCCGAGGGCGTCCACGTAGCTCTGGTCGTAGTAGTTGCGCACCAGGCCCGCGCTCTTCTGCTCCTTGAGCTTCTCGGCCGCCTTCTTCCAGTCCTCCGGGGTGGACTCGTCCGGGTTCAGGCCGAGCGCCATCAGGCCGAAGTTGGCCAGCTCCTGGGTGTCGGAGTACATCCCGACCTTGCCCTTGAACGCGGGGTCCCACAGGTCGGCCAGCTTGGTGATGGGCCGGGTGATCTTCTTCGGGTCGTACGCGATGCCGGTGATCCCGGAGGTCCACGGCACGGAGTAGACGTTGCCCTTGTCGTAGGCGGTGTTCGCGTACGACGGGTCGGCGTTGGCCACGTAGTTCGGCAGCTTGGAGTGGTCCAGCGGGGCCAGGAAGCCGGAGTCCACGAACTGCTTGAACTGGATGCCGTTGGTGATCACCATGAGGTCGTAGCCGATCGACTGACCGGCCGCGAGCTGCGGCTGGACCTTGGCGAACCAGGGCCCCATCTCCTGGATGACCTCCTGGTACTTCACCGTGACGCCGGTGGCCTTGGTGAACTTCTTCAGCTCCGGCTGCTTCGGGTCCATGTAGAGGGGCCAGTTGGCGAAGTTCACGTTGCCGTTGCTGGTCTTGCCGGCCCAGTACTTGGCCACCGCGTCGGGGGCGGGGGCGCTCGGCGCGGTCGATCCGGTGCCCTTGACGCCGCAGGCGGCCAGCGCCATGGCGAACGCCGACAGGCCGGACACCCGCAACGCGTCGCGGCGGCCGAGCCGGCGCTGGGTCAGGCCGCGGATCAGGGAGGGGTCGGGGATGTTCGACTGCACGATCAGACTCCGATCGGGTAAGAGTGCTGAGGGCTCCAGCTGAGGTACACGCGGTCGCCGGGGCCGGCGAGGTCCTCGGCGGAGTAGGCGTTCTGATCGAAGATCACCAGGTCGGGGCCGGCCGAGGTCTTGACCGTGTAGTTGGTCGAGGTGCCGTGGTAGACGACCTCGGTCACCACCCCGGTGAGCACGCTGGTGCCGGTCTCGGCGGGGGCTTCCTGGGACAGGTCGATCTTCTCCGGGCGCACCGACACCTCGAGGTCGTCGCCGACCTTCATGGCCCCGCTCACCGGGACCAGCACCCGCTCGCCCTCGCCGTAGCTCAGCAGGGCGACGTCGCCGGTGATGCTCTCGACCGTGCCGTCGAGCAGGTTGGAGGTGCCGATGAAGCCGGCCACGAAGCGGGTCGCCGGCCGTTCGTAGATCTCGCGCGGTGAGCCGAGCTGGTCGATGCGGCCCGCGTCCATGACCGCGATGCGGTCCGACATGGTCAGCGCCTCGCCCTGGTCGTGCGTCACGTAGACGAAGGTGATGCCGACCTCACGCTGGATGCGCTTGAGCTCGACCTGCATCTGCTGGCGCAGCTTGAGGTCCAGCGCGCCCAGCGGCTCGTCGAGCAGCAGCGCCCGGGGCCGGTTGACCAGCGCCCGGGCCAGCGCCACCCGCTGTTGCTGCCCGCCGGACATCTCCCGCGGGGCCCGCTTCTCCATGCCGGTCAGCGAGACGATCTCCATGATCTCGCCGCACCGGCGGCGGATCTCGGCCTTGTCGACCTTCTTGCGCTCCAACCCGAAGGCCACGTTCTGGTACGCGTTCAGGTGCGGGAACAACGCGTACGACTGGAACACCATGTTGACGTCGCGTTTGTTGGGCGAGACGCGGGTGACGTCCCGGCCGTCCAGGAACACCGTGCCGCCGGTGGGCTCCTCGAAGCCGGCGATCATCCGCATCGTGGTGGTCTTGCCGCAGCCCGACGGGCCCAGCAGGGAGAAGAACTCGCTCTGGGCGATCTTCAGGTCCAGCCGGCGTACGGCCTGCACGGTCTCGCCGTGCGACAGGTAGTCCTTGTGCACGCCGGCGAGCTCGATGGCGGGTTGGCCGGGGTCCTCGTCAATAGCAGTGGTCATGCGTACCTCTTCGCGCGCGGGGGGACGGGCGGGCCGGGTCAGCCCAGGTGGCTCATCACGTGTTTGATGCGGGTGTACTCCTCGAACCCGTACATCGAGAGGTCCTTGCCGTAGCCCGAGTGGCCGTAGCCGCCGTGTGGCATCTCCGACACGAACGGCAGATGGGTGTTGATCCACACCGCGCCGAAGTTCAGCCGGCGCGACACCCGCATCGCCCGGCCGTGGTCGCGGGTCCAGACGCTCGCGCTCAGGCCGAAGCGCACGTCGTTGGCCCAGCGCACGGCGCCGTCCTCGGAGTCGAACTCCTGCACCGTGATGACCGGGCCGAAGATCTCGTCCTGGATCATCTCGTCGCGCTGGCGCAGGCCGGCCACGACGGTCGGCTCGACGAAGTAGCCGCGGTCACCGATGCGCCGCCCGCCGGTGACCACCCGGGCGTGGTCGGGCGTGCGGTCCAGGAAGCCGCGCACCCGGTCCAGCTGGGCGACGATGTTGACCGGCCCGAAGTAGGCGCCCGGGTCGGCCGGGCCACCGACCTTGGTGTCCTTGGCCGCAGCGGCCAGCGCGTCGGTGAAGTCGGCCGCGACCCGGGCGTGCACCAGCACGCGGGTGGCGGCGGTGCAGTCCTGCCCGGCGTTGAAGTAGCCCGCGCCGGCCACGGCGGCGGCGGTCGCTTCCAGGTCGACGTCGTCGAAGACGATGACCGGGGCCTTGCCGCCCAGCTCCAGGTGGACCTTCTTGAGGTCCGCGGCGGCCGCGGCGGCGACCTCCATGCCGGCCCGGGTGGAGCCGGTGATCGAGACGAGCTGCGGGGTGGGGTGCACCACCAGCGCGCGGCCGGTGTCACGGTCACCGCAGACGACGTTCAGTACGCCCGGCGGCAGGAACTCGGCGGCGATCTCGGCGAGCAGCAGGGTGCTGACCGGCGTGGTGTCGGAGGGCTTGAGCACCACCGCATTGCCGGCCGCGATCGCCGGGGCGAACTTCCACACCGCCATGACCATCGGATAGTTCCACGGCGTCACCTGGGCGCAGACGCCGATCGGCTCCCGCCGGACCCAGGAGGTGTGGTCGCGCAGATACTCCCCGGCGGACTTGCCCTCCAGCATCCGGGCGGCGCCGGCGAAGAAGCGCAGCTCGTCCAGTAGCGGCGCCATCTCCTCCTGCCGGGTGGCCTCGACCGGTTTGCCGGTGTTGCGGCATTCAGCGGCGATGATCTCGTCGGCCCGGGCCTCGACGGCGTCGGCGATGCGCAACAGGGCGCGCTGCCGTTCGGCCGGTGTGCTGTCCCGCCACACCTCGAAGCCGTCCTCCGCGGCCCGCATCGCCACCGCGACATCGCCGGCGGAGGAGACCGGGGCGTACGCGTACGCGTCACCGGTGCACGGGTCGACGACCGCTGACGTCACGCCGTCGGCGGTGTCCGTGCCGGACCCGCCGATGAAGTTGCGCAGGACCGGTAGGTCGGTGCTCACGGAAATCGGACCTCCCGCCCCGGGGCTTGTGACCGCCCCCACACGAAGAGGTGGACCTTGACATAGCCGCGGACCTAAAGACAAGGGAATCCGAGGGATTTTGCAAGACCGAAACGGAATCAGGAGCGCGCACCCACGCGCAACCACGCAATCCGGCGCGGGTGAGCGTCGCTGAACCCGTTTCCGCAGCGTGATCCGGGCGTCCGCGCCGGCCCGACAATCCGGTGCATCTTGCTCCCTTGCCAGGCCGATGTACCGTCTGCGAGCGCCGTTCGGATCGGAGATCATCTCTGGACGGTCATCGATGTGCCGAGGATCGGCTCGAACAGCTAAGGGGAACCGGTGGACGGACGCAGGCTCCTGCCCCGCGCGCTCGTGGGAATGTCGGTCGTGGCGGCGCTGGCCGGCTGCTCCGGATCGTCCGACGAGGCCGAGACTCCCGGACTGGAGCCCCGCGGCACCGTGCTGACCACGGTCCAGCCGGCCCGCCAGGACCTCACCAACAAGATCAGCCTCAACGGCAAGGTGGCGATCAACCCGGTCTACGGCATCGTCGCGCCGGCCGACGGGGAGCTGCGTTACGTGCAGCGGCAGCCCTCGACCACGGCCAGCACCCAGGCGACCTGGGTGGCCACGGTCTGGGACCACGGCACGCCGCACAAGGTGCTCATGCCCAAGAACTCCATCCTGGCCGGCCGGCTGCTCGACGACCGGACCACGGTCACCGCGGGGATGCCGGTGATCTCCGCCAAGCGCGCCGGGTATGCGGTCGTCGCGGACATCGACAGTGCGCTGGCGTACCGGATCTCCGGCTCGGCCAAGTCCGTCCAGGGCCAGATCAAGAACGGCCCGGGACCGTTCCCCTGCAAGCCGCTCGGCACCATCGCCGCCCTGCCGGCCGGAACCATCCCCGAGCCGCCGCCGGTCACGCCGTCCCCGGGCGCCACCGGCGACCCCGCGGCACAGCCCGAGCAGCCGCCCGCGGGCGGCGGCGAGGGTTCCGAGCCGACCGGCCTGCGGCTGGTCTGCACCGCCAGCAAGGGCATCAAGCTCATCAACGGCGCGGCGGTGACCCTGGAGATGGTCACCGGCAAGGCCAGCGACGTGCTGGTGCTGCCGGTCGAGGCGGTCGCCGGCACCCAGGGCAAGGGCAAGGTCGACGTGGTCGGGGCGGATCGCGTCCGCAAGACCGTCGACGTGGTGCTGGGCCTCACCGACGGCAAGGTCGTGGAGATCAAGAAGGGCCTCAAGGGCGACGAGACCGTGGCGATCCCCGGTCCCAACCTGCCCGCCGCCCCCGAGAACCCGGCTCCCGGCGACCAGCCCTCCGGAGCCGTGGGATGACCGCGCTGATCGAGCTCACCGGCATCACCAAGGTCCTCAAGGGCCAGCAGCAGCCGCGCACCATCCTCGACGGCGTCGACCTGACCGTGCAGGCCGGCGAGAGCGTGGCCATCGTCGGCCGGTCCGGCTCCGGCAAGAGCACCCTGCTCAGCGTGCTGGGCCTGTTCGACCGCCCGGACGAGGGCAGCTACGTGCTCGCCGGCCAGGACATCAGCCGGCTGCCCGAGCGCAAGGCCGCGAAGCTGCGCAGCTCCCACTTCGGCTTCGTGTTCCAGCGCTTCTTCCTGCTCAAGCACCTGACCGCGGCCCAGAACGTGTCCATGGCGCTGGTCAACGGCCAGGGCTGGCTGCCCCGGCGGGAACGCCGGGCCCGCGTCCTGCAGGCCCTCGACCAGGTCGGCATCGCCCACCTGGCCAAGAACCGCCCGGCGCGGATGTCCGGCGGCGAGCAGCAGCGGGTGGCGATCGCCCGGGCCCTGGTCCGCGACCCGGTGGTGCTGCTGGCCGACGAGCCGACCGGCGCGCTGGACACCGAGACCGGCACCGCGGTGATCGACGCCCTGCTGGCGGCGACCACGCGCGGCTGCGGTCTGGTGCTGGTCACCCACGACCGGGACCACGCCGCCCGGATGGGCCGCACGCTCGACCTGGTCGACGGCGTCCTCACCGAGCGGGTGAACGCGTGAGGCGGCTGTCCGGCCGGCTGCGATCGGCGCTGATCATCGGCCTGCAGGGCATCCGCGCCCGCAAGATGCGCACCCTGCTGTCCATGGTGAGCCTGTTCCTCGGCGTCCTCGCGGTGGTGGTCGTGCAGGCCGGCGCCAGCATCGCGGACAAGGCGCTGCTGTCGGACATCGAGCTCACCTCGGCCGTCGACGGCACCACCATCATCAACCTGCCGATGCAGCCCAAGGCCACCGACATCGTGCTGGGCACCGTGAAGGACCGGTCCGACGCGGTGGCCATGCTCAGCCTCCAGGCGATCATCGGCGAGCCGAACGTCGCGCCGGTCAATCCGGGCGCCTCGCCGTTCGACGAGGACTGGGGCGGTGGCATGGTCTGCTACGGCAACGGGCCCTGCGAACCGGCCGACGCCCAGCCCAAGGGCCAGGCGGTCGAGGTCCGGCTGACCGCCATGACCGGTGACGTGCGCCCGTTCCGGCCACTGCGCCCGCGCACCGGCGAGTGGCTCGAGTTCGGCTCGGTGCCGTCGATGGCGCCGCGGATCATCGTCAACCGGGAGGCCGCCAAGGGCTTCGAGCGGTACAAGGTGCCCGCCGAGATGCGGATCCCCGGCGCGTCCGCGAACATCACCCCGCAGTTCGTCGGCGTGGTCGACGACGGTGACATCCAGCCGCGCGCCTACGTCCGCCTCGACGAGCTGGCCACCTGGCTGCCGGGCGGCACCGCGGCCGACCCGAACGCCGGCGGCGAGATGCAGGTGCTGGTCTCGCCGGGCAGCCCGGTCGAGCAGGTGCTCAGCACCAAGCTCAAGGCCATCGGCTCGGAGACCTGGGTCGAGACCGTCGACGCCAAGAAGCAGATGGAGAGCCAGCTCAAGCTGCTGCGCCTGGTCTTCCTGGCGATGGCCAGCCTGGTGCTGCTCATCGGCGTGGCCGGCATCCTCAATGTCGGCCTGGCCACCGTGGGGGAACGGGTCGAGGAGTTCGCCCTGCGCCGGGCGGTCGGCACGCCGAGAATGCTGCTGGCCGGCATCGTGCTGGCTGAGACGTTGCTCACCGGCCTGTTCACCGCAGCCGTGGCGATCGGGCTCAGCGCGGCCGGCCTGCGGGCCGTCTCGATGCTGTTCGGCGACTCCGAGCCGTTCCTGCAGGACCTGCAGTTCCCGTGGGAAGCCGGCATAGCGGGCATCATCGCGGGTCTGGTCGCCGGCATCCTCGGCGGTTTCATCCCGGCCCTGCGGGCCGCCGGCATCCCGATCGCCACCGTCATGCGTGCTTGACCCGGCGGCCGATCACCGGAGAATGCACCAGTGGACTACGTGAACTTCGGCTCGACCGGCCTGCGGGTCTCCCGCCTCTGCCTCGGCGCGATGAGCTACGGCACCCCCGACCGCGGCAACCACCTGTGGTCACTGCCCGAGGAGCAGGCCCGGCCGTTCATCCGGCAGGCGCTCGACCTGGGGGTCACGTTCTTCGACACGGCCAACGTCTACTCCGACGGCACCAGCGAGGAGATCCTCGGGCGCGCGCTGAAGGACTTCGCCGACCGGGACGACGTGGTGATCGCGACCAAGGTCCACGGCCGGATGCGCCCGGGCCCGAACGGTGCCGGCCTGTCCCGCAAGCACATCATGACCGAGATCGACAACAGCCTGCGCCGGCTCGGCACCGACTACGTCGACCTCTACCAGATCCACCGCCTGGACCCCGGCACCCCGATCGAGGAGACCCTCGAGGCGCTGCACGACCTGGTCAAGGCGGGCAAGGTCCGCTACCTCGGCGCCTCGTCGATGTGGGCGTGGCAGTTCGCCCAGGCGCTGTACCTGGCCGACCGGCACGGCTGGACCAGGTTCGCCTCCATGCAGAACCACTACAACCTGCTCTACCGCGAGGAGGAGCGGGAGATGCTGCCGCTCTGCCTGGACCAGGGCATCGCGGTGATCCCGTGGAGCCCGCTGGCCCGCGGCAAGCTGACCCGGCCCTGGCAGCAGGACACCACCCGCTCCGGCACGGACGAATTCGGCAAGACCCTGTACGCGGGCGCCGAGGACAACGACCGGCAGATCATCGACGCGGTGGCCACGGTCGCGGAGAAACGCGGCGTCCCGCGGGCGCAGGTGGCCCTGGCCTGGGTGGCCCGGCACCCGGCCGTGACGGCACCGATCGTGGGCGCGACCAAGCCGCACCACCTCGACGACGCGGTCGCCGCCCTGGAACTGACCCTGACCGACGACGAGGTGGCGCTGCTCGAACGCGGCTACGCGCCCCGGCCCGTCGCCGGCTTCTGAGGCCCCCGATGACCCTCACCATCGGCCTGGTCACCACCGACACCGAGCTGGTCCGGCAGCACGACCCGGACACCGCCGTGCTGCTGCGCGGCCTGACCGGGGCGGGCTTCCGGGCCACCGCCCCGGTCTGGCACGACCCGGCGGTCGACTGGACGGCCTACGACCTGCTGGTCATCCGCTCACCGTGGGACTACCCCGAGCGGTACGCGGAGTTCACCGGCTGGCTGGACCGTACGGCGGGGCGTACCCGCATCCTCAACGCGCCCGAGCTGATCCGCTGGAACATCGACAAGCGCTACCTCGACGACTTCCGCGCGCTGGACGTGCCGTGCGTGCCGTACACCTTCGCCACGACGCCCGCCGAGGCCGGGACCGCGATCGCCGCGCTGGCCGACAGCCGGGTCGTGGTCAAGCCGTCGGTCTCGGCCGGCGCCCGCGACACCGGTCTGTTCCAGCCGGACGATCCCCGCGCGGCCGAGCTGGCGGCCCACATCATCGCCTCGGGCAAGACCGCGATGATCCAGCCGGCCATGGAATCGGTCATCGAGCACGGCGAGAACGCCCTGTTCTTCCTGAACGGCGAGTTCGCCTACGCCTGCCACAAAGGCCCCCTCCTGGCCCCGGGCGGTGGATATCTGGGCGGCGAATACACCGAGGTCATCACCCGCGCGGACCCGTCCGCCGAGGAGATCGACCTGGGCCACCGGACGGTCGCGGCCATCGCCGGCATCGCGGCCCGCAAGGGCTACGGCGAGGACGCCGGACTACCGCTCTACGCCCGCGTCGACATCGCCTCACAGCAGGGCCGCGACCCGCTGATCCTCGAGGTCGAAGTGTTCGAGCCGTCCTACTTCACCGGTGTGATCGCCGAAGCCACCGGACTCTTCGTGCAAGCCGTCGAGCGCCGCTGCCGATCGTGAGCCGAGCGGCGACGGGCATCTCCCGGGCCGGCGTCCGCGCGACGACCGGCCCGGAAACGCCGTTCCGGATCGCATCGCTGACCAAGGTGGTGACCGGCGCGGCACTCGTCCGAGCCCTTGGCGTGCCGCTGGACACCCCGGCCGTCAGCCTGCTGCCCGAGCTCGCGGCTGACTGGAGCTGCGACCGAGGGATCACTGTGGAGCACCTGCTGGCCCAGGTCGCGGGCCTGCGGGAAGCGGTGGACGCGAGCACGGTGGCCGCCCTCGGCGACGGTCCGGACGCCTTGCTGGAGGCGGCCAGGCTGGTGGTCCGGGCCGGCAGCGACCGCGCGCCGGGCGCTCGCTGGAGTTACTACTGATGGAGCAGCTCCGTCGCGCGAGGACCGCCCCCGGAGACCCGATGCGGTACGGCCTCGGCTGGGCATTGGGACCGTCCGGCCAGATGTACCTCAACGGGCGCCTGCCGGGTTACCGCGCCGCCCTGCTGATGTTGCCGGACCATGACGTCGTGGCGGTCGCTCTGGCCGACGACGAGCAGGCGCTGCCGGCGTTGGCCCGTACCCTCGACGACCTGCAACGTCCCCTGACCGGTGACCACCTGGCGGCCACGATCGAAGCCTTCGCCGCCTGAAACTGTCTTCTCACCGCGACCGACTCGGTGGTACGGTCCCCGGCGATGACTACCTCGTGTGTGCGATTGGGGGTCCTGTCCGCCAAAGGTGAGTGCTGATGCCCTCACGGAACGCGGACGGCGAATCCCGTCTTTCCCTCTGGCTGCGCGTGCGCGAGTTCGCCGTGCCGCCCGCGATGATCGAGGCTGCGACTGCCTGCCGGGCCCGGCGTGACTGGGCGGCGGCGTGTGCGGCGGCCCGGATCGATGTCGAGTTCGATCTGCGGTCGCTGGCCCGTACCCGGGGTGCGGAGCTCGCCGCCCGGATCCGGGCCGATCTGCGGAATCTCGCTCCTGACCTGCTGCGCTGGCATCTGCCGAGGATCGCTCCGGACGGGTTGCTGCGGCCCGGTCTGACGATCTCATTGGCCTGCTACGACGGCCTGCACCTCGTCGTGCGTACCCCGCCGGCCTGGGCGAACGCCGGGCAGCGGTGCAGCCTCGCGCTGTGGGACCGGGCCGGTCCGGGCGGTCCCCGTCCTGATCGGCGGTTCCGGCTGGATCTGCACCGCCACCTGTGGGACGCGAGCCGGGCCGGTGAGCTCAGCGACCGGTCCATCGTGGATCGGGAGACCCGCTGGGCGGCCGAGGCGAGGATTCTGCTGCGCTCTGAGGGGCGGAGCAGCGGTGCGGTGGCCGTACGGTTCGGCGGCCGGCGGCGGCTGATGCTGGAGCTCGCCGAGACAGGTGCGCTCGCCGTGTCGCCGTTTCCGGGGCGGGGCTGGGCGGCCGCGTTGCCGGTGCTGCCGGACGCGGCGACCTGGGAGCTGCCCGATCGGGCGTTGCTGCGGCACGGGCTGATCGAGCCGGACCGGTTGCATCCGCTGGTCGCGGCCGCGCTCGCTCCAGACCGTCCTCGGGGTACGGCCCCAGCGCCCCGGCCCGGAGCCGGTCCCCGCCTGGTGGAGTGCCGGGGCGCCACGCACCGGATCGCGCTCGTGGATGGGGTGCTGGCCCCGCTGGACCACAGCCCGGACGAGATCCGCCGGGAGGAGCTGCTGGTCGCCCTGACCGGCACCCCGGTGGCCTGCCTGCAGGCGATCGACGAGGCGCACCGCGGCCCGGCGGAGCTCACCGACGTCCGCGCCCGCCTCGAGCACGGCGACACCACCGGGGCTCTGGCCGTCGTCGAGTCGCTGCTGGGGCCGGATGCGGTCCTGCTCGGCGGTGGCCTGCGCGACGAACTCGAGACCGCCGTGCTGCGGCGGATCACCCACGGACTGTTCCGGGCCGGGCTGACCGGGCGCGGACCGCTGTCGAACTGTCGCGAGGAGCGCAGCCGGCACCGCGACCATCCGCGTCTCGCCGGCGCCCGCTGACCTCACCCCGTTCCTTCTCTCTCCCACTCAAGGTGATCACCATGTCTTTCGCTGTCCCGAACTCTGCCCTGGACACCGCTGCCGACCTGTTGGCGCTGCTGCGCGACACGACCACCGAGCCCCGTCGCGACCCGCAGCTGGAGGCGCTGACCCTGGCCGTGGCCGCCGATCTGCCCGTACTGCTGTGGGGTGAGCCGGGGATCGGCAAGACCGCGGCCCTGCAGCAGCTCGCCACCTCCCTCGATCTGCCGTTGACCACGGTGATCGCCAGCGTGCACGAGCCGTCCGACTTCTCCGGGCTGCCCGTGGTCGGTGACGATCCGGCCGTGCAGGGTGTCCCGATGGCCCCGCCGGACTGGGCTGTGCGCCTGGTCCGTGAGGGCCGTGGCCTGCTCTTCCTGGACGAGCTCTCGACCGCGCCGCCGGCGGTGCAGGCCGCGCTGCTCCGGCTGGTGCTGGAGCGCCGGGTCGGCGCCCTGAAACTGCCGCCGGGGGTACGGATCGTCGCCGCCGCCAATCCGCGGTCCTCGGCGGCCGACGGCTGGGAGCTGAGTCCGCCGCTGGCCAACCGTTTCGTCCATCTCCAGTGGCTGCACGACCACGATGTCGTCGTCCGGGGCCTCGGCGGGACGTGGCCGCGGGCCGCCCTGCCCGAGCTCGACCCGCGACGGCTGGCCGAGGCCGTGACGTTCGCCCGCCGGGCGGTGTGCGGATTCCTCGCCGTCCGGCCCGCCCTGGTGCACCAGCTGCCGGCCGTCGAACCCCGGCGCGGCGGTCCGTGGCCCTCGCCGCGGAGCTGGGAGATGGCCCTGTCGCTCACCGCCTTCGCCACCGCCGCGGGCACCTCCCGGGAGGTGCTGTCCATGCTGGTCCGCGGCACGGTCGGGGACGGACCCGGGCTGGAACTGCTGGCCTTCCTGGACCGGATGGACCTGCCCGACCCCGAGACACTGCTGTCCGACCCGGCGGCGGCCCCGCTGCCCGAGCGCGGTGACCTGCGCCAGATCGTCCTCGACGGGGTGGTCGAGGCGCTGCGCAAGCGGCCGGACCAGCAGCGCTGGGACGCGGCGTGGGCAGTCATGGTCCGCGCCCTGGAGACCGGACCGCCGGACCTGGTGGTCGTGCCCGCCAGTACGCTGGCGGCCCTGCGCCAGGCCGGCTGGGAGGTGCCGACGGCGATCGACCGCCTGGCCGGAGCGGTCTCGTTGTCCCGGCGGGCGGACCGGGCCGGTGCTCGCGTCGTGGCCGCGGCGGGGAGCGGCCGATGAAGCTCGACCGCGACAAGCTGTTCGCCGCCCGGCTCCAGGCCGTCCGGGCCCGGCCGTACCTGGCCACCGCGTTGTTCGCCCTGCACGCGGTGGAGTCGCCGGGGGTGCCCACGATGGCCGTCGACCGGTACTGGCGGTGCTACGTCTCGCCGACGTTCGTCGCCCGGACCCCCGTCGAGGAACTGGCCGGGGTGTGGGTGCACGAGGTCGCCCACCTGCTGCGCGACCATCACGGCCGCAGCGACCGGTACGCCGCGAAGCACGGCCTGAGCGGGCCGGGGGAGCGGCTGCGGATGAACATCGCCGCCGACTTCGAGATCAACGACGACGTGTACGGCGACGGGCTGGCCCGGCCCGCCGGCGTTGTCCTGCCCCGGCTGCTGCACCTGCCCGAGGACGAGCTGATGGAGGACTACCTGCACAGCGTGCAGCTGCGGTCGTACAGCCGGGACCTGATGTGGCTCGACTGCGGCAGTGGGGCCGACGGGCTCGACCGGGAGTGGGAGCTGGGACCGGACGGCGCCGACGGTCTCACCGAGCAGGAGCAGGACGCGGTGCGCTTCCGGGTGGCGCAGGGCATCAACGGCCGGCCCGGTGACGTCTCGAAGGGCTGGCGGCGGTGGGCCCAGGAGGCGTTCCATCCCCCGCAGCCGTGGCGGGACCTGCTGGGGGCGGCCATCCGGTCGGCCGCCGCGAGCTCCGGGGCGGGTGACGACTACTCGTACGGGCGTCCGTCCCGCCGGTCCGCCGGCCTGCCCGGCGTCGTCCTGCCCAGCCTGCGCCGCCGGCCGCCGCGGGTGTCCGTGGTCATCGACACGTCGGGTTCGGTCAGCGACGCCGAGCTGGGCAGCGCCGTGCTCGAGGTCGCGGCGATCGGTCAGGCCGTGGGTGGCCGGCGCGACCTGGTCACAGTGCTGCCGTGCGACGCAGCACCCCGGGTCGTGCACACGTTGTGCCGGGCGGAGGGCATCCCGCTGCTGGGTGGCGGCGGTACGGACATGCGCGCCGGCTTCTCCCGGGCGTTGCGCACGACGCCGAGGCCGGACGTCGTCGTGATCCTGACCGACGGGCAGACCCCGTGGCCGGTGGCACAGCCGGCGTGCCGGACGGTGGTGGGCCTGTTCCGCCGGCCGAAGTCGTGGGACGAGGACTCCGAGTACGTGCCGTCCCGCCCGCCCACCTGGGCGCGGGTGGTCACCATCGCCTCGTGACCGGGACCTCCGTCTCGGCCGGCTGGTCCATGTCGTACCAGGGGCGCTGCCGGGGCCCGGCGGGCTCCGCGGGGCGCGCCGGGACAGCGTCGCCGTCGGGCCGCTGCGGCTGGGTCCAGATCGGCGCGACCCGCGGTGGCGGGTGCCAG
>NZ_JBEZGQ010000093.1:0-15462 GCF_040650095.1 Actinoplanes sp. NPDC048791
AGCGACCCGTACGTGGTACCCGGCGGCCGGACCTCCCCCACAGCCGGCACGGCGGTGCCGTGGGCGTCCACCGCCAGGGCGCCGCCAACCGACAAGTCACCGGGCGCCGGGGTGGCGGTCAGTCCGTAGCCGGCCGCCTCCAGGAAGCCGAGCAGCGCCTCCAGGCCGGCGCCCGCCTCGACGCGTACGGTCGCGGAGCCCGGCTCGGCACCAGGGCCGCCGAGCTCCATCGCGTTGAGCCGGCGGGTGTCGACCAGCACGACGCGGCTCGCGCAGCCGGTGCCCGCGGTCAGGGTCAGCGGTGCCCAGCCGTGCCGGAAGCCCTGCGGGCGCAGAGCGAACCCGTGCCGATGGGCCCAATTGGCCAACGTCACCACGTCCTGCGCGGTGCGGACGACCGCGGTCCAGACGTCGTCGGCACGTAGCTCGCCCGCCCAGTTCCGGTAGCTCTGCCGGTAGTGCTCCACGCCCGGCGGGAAATCCGGCGGAGCCGGACAGCCGGCGTCGGCCGGGACCGCCACGGCCTCGGGGACCGGCATCCACACCAGAGCCAGCGCGCCGGCAGACGCGGCGAGCATCCGGCGCCGGGGCAACGGCTGCGTCATCCGACCATCGTGTGCCCGCAGGGAGGCGTCCGCACGTCGATCTAGCTACGGACCGACGCTGCCGGTCAGGGCGTGGCCGTAGGCCTCGACAGCCAGGTACGGGTTGAGCTGCGGGTGGCGGCTCGCGACCGACACGTCCAGCCAGAACCGGCGCAGCGCGTTGCTCGTCCGGAAGCCGCTCGCGCCGTGCAGGTCGAGCATGCGTTCGAGTGCGGCCCGGCAGTCGGCCCCCGCGTCGGCGCGGTCCTGGGCCATCCGGCTGCTCAGCTCGTCGGTGATCGTGGAATCCGCGTCGATCGCGGCGGCCAGCGCCAGCATGGTCCGTTCGGCCCGCTGCGTCAGCATGGCCGCCTCGGCCAGCCAGTGCCGGGCGCCGGGCGAGTCGCCCATCCGGGTGTACGAGGTGAAGAACGGCTTGCGGTCCGAGGCGAACATCGCCCGCACCACGTCGAGAGCACCGAAGGTCGCGCCGACGACCGGTGCGAGCACGCCGAGGCCCCAGAGCTGCAACGTCCTGGTGTCGGGCGGGTAGTGCAGCCGCGGACCCGACACCACCCGCGCCGAGGGGATCAGCACGTTGTCGGCGACGACCGTGTGGCTTCCGGTCCCGCGCATGCCCGCCACCTGCCAGGTGCGGTCGATGGTCAGCTCGGCCATGGGAAGCACCGTGATGGCGAACGCGTCGTCGACCATGGCGCCGAGACACGTCCACCGGGCGTCCTCGCACCCGGACAGGTAGTCCCACCGGCCGGTCAGCCGGACCCCGTCCGGGCCGGTCGTGCCTCGTCCCGCCGGTACGCCGGCCGCGCAGAAGATCGCGTCAGGGTCGGCGAACACTTCGCCGAGCGTGCCGTCGTCGAAGTCGCCGAAGGCGAGCATCTGCTTGCTGGTCATGCAGGTGCTGGCGACCCAGGCGGTGGACGGGCAGCCTCGAGCGATGTCGGCGAGCAGGCGCACGACGGAGGTGGCGTCCTTGCCGGAGCCGCCGTAGGCCAGTGGTGTGCCCAGACGGAAGGCGCCCACGGACCGGACGACCGCCAGGCCGGCCGCGGTGGGCCGCATCCGTTCCTCGGTCGCCGCCGCGTTCTCCCGGAGAATGTTGATCACTCTGAAACCGTGCCAGCGAGCAGTGGTGACGGCCATAATCGTGCGGCCCGGCTTCATAACGCTGCGGCCCGTTCGCCCGGATACGATCGCGCGGTGGACTCCATCAGTGAGGTGATCGGCGCGATCCGCGCCGGGCGGCCGAGCGCGTCGCGGGTGCACATGGACGGCGCGTGGGGCATGAGCCTCCCCCGCATCCAGGGAATCGGCTTCCACGTCGTCCTGCACGGCACCGGCTGGCTCGTCACCGATTCGGGCAGTCCCCTCCCCCTGCGGGCCGGCGACGTGGTGCTCGTGCCGTACGGCAAAGCCCACGGCCTCAGCCACACCGACCAGGACACGATCCACCGGCTGGCCCCGCTGGAACTCTCGACGACCCGCTCCGGGACCGGGCCGGCGGATTTCGAGGTCATCCTGGGCTGTTACCGGCTGGACCACAGTCAGCTGCATCGCTTCCTGCGGGACCTGCCGCCGGTCATGGTCACGCCGCTGGACCCGCAACGGCATCCGGAGCGGCGTGCGCTCATCGACCTGCTCACCGCGGAGGTCTCGCAGGACCTTCCCGGCACCGGCGTGACCCGGCCGGCCCTGGTGGACCTGGTCCTGGTCGACGCCCTGCGGCACATCGCCGACCGGAGCGAGCCGGCCGGCCGTGACACCGGGATCGCCGCCACGCTCCGGGAGATCCATGCCGAACCCCAGCAGCGGTGGACCGTCCAGCGGCTGGGCGAGATCGCCGGCATGTCCCGCAGCGTCTTCAAGCGCAAGTTCACCGCCCAGGTCGGCCAGCCCCCGATGACCTACCTGATCGAGTGGCGCCTCAACCGCGGTGCACGGATGCTGCGCGAGACGACGGCTCCGCTGGCGACGATCGCCCGCCAGGTCGGCTACTCCAGCGAGTACGCCTTCGCCAACGCGTTCCGCCGGAGGTTCGGCGTCGCACCGGGCCGGTTCCGCGCCCGGATGACCTCGTAGCATCGCGGCGTGGCTGAGATCGACGAGGTGCTGCACCGGCTGGGCCAGGCGTTCGTGGCGGGCCTGCGGGTGCCCGGCTACCAGCTGACCACCGTGCACCAGCGCGGCACTCAGAGCCAGACCTACACGATGGCGGGTGAGCCGGCCGGGCTGGGCCGCTGGAACAACCTGGACCTCGGCAACGCCATGGCAGCGCTGCCCGGGGTGGCCGGCCGTGGCCTCATTGTCGAGATGATCGGTGATCCGGACGGGACCTACACGATCCACTGGTCGCGGGACCTGCTGTCGCTGCCGGCCCGGATCGTGCTCGACGAGAACTACCGTCTGCCCGGACACGAACAGCCGCCGGCTCGTGCACCCGGCACCACCGATACCGGTGTCACCGATCCGGTCGTGCTGGCCGAGGTCGAGCGGCTGGTCGGCGAGTTCACCGCCCGGCATCATCCGCAGGGATACCCGCCCGGCTACTCCGAGGAGGAGATCCGGGCCGCCGAACAGCAGCTCGGGGTACGGCTGCCGGAGGATCTGCGGGCCCTCTACCGGCTGGTCCGTGACGACAGTGAGGAGTCGGGACTGCTCGACCCGTTCGTCCTCGCCTCTCTGGACGTGCTCGTCGGGTGGAACCGGACGAACCATCCCGGCTACCACGACGGCCTGTTCGACGACATGGTCATCTTCGAGTGCGTGCCGGCCGGGCATGTGCGGCGGGTGTCGTCGAGCAACGGCTGGGTGACGTTCGCCCGCGACTACGGCATGAACTTCGCAGCCGTCGACCTCGATCCGGGACCGCTGGGCCGCGCCGGTCAGGTGATCACGTACGGGCGGGACGTGCGGGCGCCGGTGCAGTACGTCGCGGCCTCGGTCACCGACCTGCTCCGCCGGGCCATCGCGACTCTCGACGACGAACGTCCGTCACCGCCCGACCCCGAGATCTGGGTGGACAGCATCGCGGAGCTGCCGGTGACGGCTCAGGGGGTGGTGCTGCGCACCGAAGCCCCGGTCCGCCTGGCCGATTTCGAGCCCTGCACCGACCTCCGATCTCTGGTGATCCGCGGAAAGGTCCCCCTGGTCGACCTGACCCGGTCCGCCGGGCTGCCGATCGAGCGTCTGCACCTGGAGGCGGCCCGATGGACACCCGCCGCGTTGCCGCCGACCCTCCTCGATCTCACCTTGACCGGCAACGACGAGCCGGCGCCGGTCGCCGAGCTGGCCGCCCTGCCGAGCCTGGCCCGGCTGGATCTGTCCGGGGCGGCAGTGTCGGACCTCGAGGTGATCGCCACGTTCCCCGCGCTGCGAGTGCTGACCCTCAACGGGAGCCAGTGGACGGACCTGCTGGCCGCCGGCCGGCTACCGGAGCAGCTGGCCGGGGTGGGGCTGGGCGGCTCGGCCGGAGTGGGTGACGCCGCCCGGTGGTCGAAGTCCTTCGGGCGGGCAGGCGGCTTCCACACCCTCACCGGCGGGCCTCCGCCCGGGGCGTGAGCTGCCCCTCTTTGCCCTGCCTCATCCGGTGGATCTCCTACTATGCTGACCGGGTGCCTGGCGAATCTGTGCAGCTCCACGGCCGGAAGGACGAGCTTCGAGAGCTGGACCGCCTCTGCGAGAAGGTGCGAGCCGGGCAGAGTGCCGCGTTGGTCATCCGCGGCGAGGCCGGGCTGGGCAAGACCGCTCTGCTGCGGCATGTGGCCCGGCGGGCACTCCCGCATTTCCGGGTCGCCCAGATCGCCGGGGTCGAGTCCGAGGTCGAGCTGGCGTACGCCGGCCTCCACCACCTCTGCGCACCGATGCTGAGCCACCTCGATGCACTTCCCGAACCACAGCAGTCAGCATTGCGGACGGCATTCGGGCTCGCCGCCGGCCCCGCGCCGGATCGTTTCCTCGTGGGTCTGGCCACCCTGAGCCTGCTCGCCGAGGTGGCCGGTAAGCGGCCGCTGATGTGCCTGGTCGACGACGCGCAATGGCTGGACGGGGCTTCGAGCGAGATCCTCGGTTTCGTCGCCCGCCGGCTCGCCGCGGAGTCGGTGGCCATGGTGTTCACCGTCCGTGACGACGGGCAGGGCGCGGACCGGCGTCAGCTGGCCGGCCTGCCGGTGATGTCGCTGGCCGGCGTTTCCGGTGCGGACGCGCGCGCCTTGCTGTCCACGGTGGTGCCGGGCCGGCTCGACCCACGCGTGCTGGACCGGGTCGTGGCCGAGACGAGCGGCAACCCCCTGGCGATGCTGGAGCTGCCCCGCGGCATGAGCCCCGCGGAGCTCGCCGCCGGATTCGGGCTGCCGACGGGCGGCGGAACGGCGGCGGGCCTGGAGAGCCATTACGCCGGACGGCTTCGGGCGCTTCCCGCCGCGACGCAGCAGCTCATGCTGGTGGCCGCCTGCGACAGCACCGGGGACGCCACGACCGTCTGGCGCGCCGCGACCCGCCTGGGCATCGGCTTCGACGCGGCCTGGGCCGAGGTGACCGACGGCCTGTTCGAGGTCGGCGCCCAGGTCCGGTTCCGGCACCCCCTGGTCCGATCGGCTGTCTACCGGTCCGCTTCGGTGGAGGAACGCCGCGCGGCCCACGAGGCACTCGCGCACGCTGTCGATGCCGTCACCGACCCGGATCGCCGCGCCTGGCACCGCGCCCAGGCCAGCTCGGGTCCCGACGAGGAAGTCGCGGTGGAGCTCGAGCGAAGTGCGGACCGCGCCCAGGCGCGCGGCGGGTTCGCCGCGGCCGCCGCGTTACTGGAACGCTCGGCGGGCCTGACGCTAGAGCCCACCGTACGGTTCGAGCGCAGACTGGCCGCCGTACGGTTGCACCTTCGCGCCGGCGCGTTCGACACCGCACTGGCCCTGCTGGCCGCAGCCGAGTCGGAGGCGCCGGACGAGCTGGCCGGGGCCCGCGTCGCGCTGTTGCGCGGGCAGGTGGCGTCGGCGTCCGATGCTGGTGGCGACGCGCCACTTCAGCTGGTCAAGGCGGCCGAGCGCCTGGAACGCCTGGACACGGCCCTGTCGCGCCGGACCTATTCGGATGCCTGGCATGCCGCGATGTTCGCCGGGCATCTCGCCCGGCCCGGCGGAGACCTGCTCGAGGTGGCCCGGGCGGGCCGGGCCGGTCCGCGGCCGGACGTACCGCTGCGCCCGTTCGGCCGCATCCTGGAAGCGCTGCTCGTGCTGGCCACCGACGGCCGGGCGGCCGCCGAGCCGATGCTCCGCGACGCACTGAGCGCCCTGCTCGCCAGTGACCTTCCCGCCGAGAACTGGCTGCACCATGGCGCCCTGGCCGCGACGGCTGCGGCGGCGGTCTGGGACCTGGAGAGCTGGAGCGCGGTGCACGGCCGGCAGGCCAGGCTCGCCCGTGAGCTGGGCGCGCTCGCCGTGCTGCCCACTCCCCTGAGCGGGCTGGCCGCGATCGCGACGTGGCGGGGCGACTTCGAGGCGGCCGCCCGGCTGACGGCCGAGCACGACGCGGTCACGGAAGCTACCGGGACCCGGATCGCGCCGTACGGGGCCATGCTGCTCGCCGGCTATCGGGGACAGACGGAGAGCGCGTCCGCACTTTTCGCGGCGACCACGGAGGACGCGATCAGCCGCGGTGAGGGGCTCGGTGTCGACCACGCACGGTGGTGCACCGCAATCCTGCACAACAGCGCAGGACGGTATCCGGAGGCGATGGCGGCTGCTCAACCGGCTGACCCGAAGGCGCCCGGGCTACTGGTCGGCGCCTGGATGCTGCCCGAGCGCATCGAGGCCGCGGTGCGCTGCGGGGAACGAGACGTGGCTGTCGCGGCGCTGGAGGAGTTCGAGGCCACGGCGAACCCCGGTGCGCACGGCTGGGGCCGGGGCATCGCGGTGCGTTCGCGGGCCATGCTCAGCGACGGCGACGCGGCCGAGGGCCTGTACCGGGAGGCGATCGACCAGCTGGACCGGGCCGCGGTCCGCAGCGAGCTGGCCCGCGCCCATCTGCTCTACGGCGAATGGCTGCGCCGCGAGAACAGGCGTGGCGAGGCCCGGGAACACCTGCGGACCGCTCACGACATGTTCGTAGCGGTGTCGGCCGACGGCTTCGCCGAACGGGCCCGCCGGGAACTGCTCGCGACCGGAGAGCACGTGCGTCGCCGACAGGTCGCCGACCGTACGGAATTGACGCCGCAGGAGGAGCACATCGCGCGACTGGCCCGCGACGGCCGCACCAACCCGGAGATCGCCGGGGAGCTTTTCATCAGCGCCCGCACGGTGGAGTGGCACCTGCGCAAGGTGTTCACCAAGCTCGAGATCACCTCGCGACGCGGACTCCGAGACGCTCTGCCGAGTCATGCCCCGGCGCAAGGGTCGGCGTGATGGCGATCCGGCCGGGCGTACGCCGGATCGCCCTGCTCCTGGCCCTGTCGACCATGCCCTGGACCGCCGGGTGTGGCGGCTCCGCTGAGAGCCCCACCACGGTCGTTTCCTTCGCCGGCGTCCGGGACCAGGGCGCCTCCGGGTACGCCGCGGCCGAGCTGAAAGGGCTCTACGCGCAACAGGGGCTAACGTTCTCGCCCACCTGGGCGACGTCCGGAACGGTGATCCTGCAGGGCCTGGTGAGCGGGGACTTCGACGTGGCCAACCTCGGCCCGGCACAGCTCTACGGGGCCATCAAGAACGGCGCCTGTGCCCGGGTGCTCCGCCCGACCCAGGGCGCGGCCTACAGCGTGATCGCGCAGACCGGCCTCCACCTCGACACCACCCGGCCCTACCCCGAGGTCCTCACCCAGCTGCGCGGAAAGGCGGTCGGGGTCGCCGCCCGCGGCGCTTCGCAGGAGCTCGTGCTCCAGTCGTTGCTGACAAACGCCGGTCTGGACCCGGACACCGACGTCCGGTGGGTGGCGATCGGTGCGGGCGCGGCCGCCACGTCTGCCTTCGCCTCCGGGCAGGTGGACGCGTCGATGTCGTATCCGCAGCTCGAGGTCAACCTCCAGGCCGGTGGCACCGCCTTCGACAAGCTGGTGGACCTCGCCGGCCCGGACACTCCCCTGGGCAAGTTCTGGCAGTCCGTCGCCGTCGCCAACTGCGACTGGGCCGACGACCATCCCGCCACGGTGCTGAAGTTCTGCCACGCACTCAATCAGGGTTTCAAGGCCCTGGAGCAGCAGCCGGACGCCGGGCCGGAGGCGTTCGCCCACCTTGGCGTCGGAGCCGATCCTGACCAGGCGAGAACCCTGTGGGACAAGTACCGGACCCCGGTCGTGGACATCCCTCCGCTCAACGAGGAGAACTGGCAGCACCAGGCAGCTTTCACTCCCGACCGGACGAGTCCGGACTTTTCCGAGTATGTGGTTGATGGCTGCTCGACGGCATGATGACGGCGTGTGGCTGTGGCGCGTCGCCGTGCCGCCCATCGGGATCGCGCTGTGGTACCTCGTGCACCAGCTCGGCGTCATCAGTCCTGTCCTGCTGCCCAGTCCGCGGGCCGTCTGGGGCGCCGGGCTGCAGCTGCACCACTCAGGCGTGCTCTGGCCGAACCTCTGGTCGACGATCAGCGCGGCCCTCCTGGCGCTCGCGTTGTCGGCCGTCGTCGGCATCCCGCTCGGCGTCCTGCTCGGCATGCTGCCCCGGACGTGGGCCGTGCTGGCGCCGTACCTCAACGCGGTCAACAGCATGCCCCGCATCGCCCTCGCGCCGGTGTTCCTGGTCGCGTTCGGCATCGGGCAGAGCTCCAAGATCGCCCTCGGCTTCAGCATCGCCTTCTTCATCTTCCTGATGAACGCGCGCAGCGGCGTGCTCAGCACCGACGAGGAGTACCTCAAGGTGTGCCTCGTCCTGGGTGCGTCACGGTCACAACTGTTCCGCAAGCTGTACGTGCCCGTCGCCGTCCCGGCCATCGTCACGGCGCTGCGGCTGGGCACGGTCTTCGCGCTGCTCGGCGTGGTCGGCTCCGAGATCATCGCCTCCCGGGCGGGCGTGGGCCAGCTGATCACCACGTACTCGGCCACGCTGTCGATGGCCCCCGTCTACGCGCTTTTGACGATCCTCGCGATCTTCACCTCGATCCTGACCATGCTCGTCGGCGCGCTCGAAGGCGCCCTGCTCGGCTGGCAGCGAGCCGATCGTGCTCATATCCGCAGCCGGTCCACGTCCACAGGGCCGGCAAGCGCGCCCACGACGCCCCGTACGGGCCGGGGTTCTGTGCAGTTCCGCTCGGTCTCGGTGGAGTTCCCCCTGCGCGGGTCGCCGCCGCACCGCGTGCTCAGCGACTTCTCGATGACCATCCCCAGCGGGCAGTTCGTCGCCATCGTGGGTGCCAGCGGAGCGGGTAAGTCGACCATCCTCAACGTCGTCTCCGGACTCACCCCGATCACCTCCGGGGACATCACCGTCTTCGACGAGGCCCCACGGGCCGGACGGGCGGACGTCGGCCACATGTTCGCGCGCGACGCGCTCCTGCCCTGGCGCACCGCCCGGCGCAACGTGGAGCTGAGCCTGGAGCTGCGGAGAAGGACGGCGCCGGTCAGGCACGAACGCGCCCGCCGGCTGCTCGATCTCGTGCAGCTGTCCACAGTGGCTGACCGGTATCCGTCCCAGCTGTCGCAAGGCATGCGCCAGCGGGTGGCACTGGCCAGGACGCTGGCGTCCGACCCCGAGCTGCTGCTGATGGACGAGCCGTTCGCTGCTCTGGACGCCCTCACCCGCTCGTCCGTCCGTGACATGTTCCTCGACATCTGGGACAACGAGGAACACCGCAAGACCGTCCTGTTCGTGACCCACGACCTCACCGAGGCCCTGGTCCTGGCCGATCGGGTCGTCACCGTCGCGCACGGTGGGGTCCGGACCGACGTGGAGATCCCGTACGGCCGGCCCCGCGATCAGCGCGCCCTGATGGCCCGGGCCGACTTCCGCGCCCTGTACGACCGCCTCCAGGCCGACCTCGCTGATGCGGACTGAAACGGCGGCGGTCAGGTTCAGTGCCCGGCTGGACGTGTCGGATTTGTTTGCTGGTGAATACCACGTGCCGGCGTACGAACTCTCGATGAGTCGACCGACGGCCGGAACTTGCGGTTTCCCTGTCAACCGCCCAAGTTTCGTCCTGACGCGCTGTCCGACCGAGCAAGGGATAGTTGCTGAAACTGGTCACGCTCGCGCTGCGGTACGCCTGTCGCCGATTGCAGCCTCTGGCGTCGTCGGTCACCCACCTCGATAATCGGTGCCAGCCAGTGATCCAGGCCGTTCTGTGCGCGATCCGGGCGGTGTCAGGCTGGTTCGATGCCACGGGGGGTGGGCTCGTGACCAGGTTGGGATCGGATCCGGCGGTCGCGCGGCGCCGGCGCGTCACTTTGGCGCTGTGCTGGGCGGTTCTCATCCTTGAGGCCTACGACATCGTGGTGTACGGGGCGGCCGTTCCGGCGCTGCTCGGGCATACCGCGTGGGCGCTGGGCGAACGCGAGATCGGGATACTGGGGTCGGTGGCTCCGGTCGGGATGCTGTTCGGCGCGATTCTGGCCGGCTCGTTCGCCGACAGCCGTGGGCGCAGGCCCGTGCTGATGAACGGCGTCGTGGTCTTCAGCCTCGGCACGTTGGTGTGCGCGGCAGCTCCTACGCCCTTCATCTTCGGGGCGGGCCGGCTGATGGTCGGGCTCGGTGCCGGTGTTCTACTGCCGACAGCCGCGGCATTCGTGGCCGAGTTCGCGCCACCGGGTCGCCGTAACGTGTATCAAGGCGTGGTGTTCGGTGGCATCGGGGTTGGTGGGGCCCTGAGCGCATCGGCAGCGATCGCGTTGGCTGACAACGGGTTTCGCGCCCTTTTCCTCGTCGGCGTGTTGCCTGCTGTCGTACTCATCCCGATGTTGCTGCGCTGGCTGCCCGAGTCGCAGGAGTTCCTGGATGCCCGCGAGGGTGCCGCCGGGCTGCGATCCAGCCGCGCGGAGTCTTGGCTGCTACTGATCGACCGCGACTACGCGGTACGGACAATACTGTTCTGGACAGCCACATTCCTGAGTTTGCTGGTCCTGTTCGGCGCGTACACATGGCTGCCACTGCTGATGAATCGAGCCGGGTACGACCTCGGCCCGTCGCTGGGTTTCCTGCTCGTGCTCAACGTGGGCGTGGTTGTCGGTTCCCTGACGTCGTCGCGGCTGGCTGATCGGTTCGGAGGACGGTGGGTGATCTTCGGATCGTTCGTATCGGCGAGCGCGGCCTTCGCGTTGCTGGCCCAGGCACCGCCGATTCTGGCAGGTTATGCCCTGGTGGCGATCGTGGGTGCCGGCGCGGTCAACGCTCAGTTCCTCATATACGCCTATGTCGCAGCGTCCTACCCGACGTTGCATCGCGGTACCGCCATGGGAGCCGCGCTCGGTGTGGGCCGGCTCGGCGGTGTCCTCGGACCGGTGTACGGAGGCTGGCTCATCGCAGAACGCCTGCCGATGGCAGCGGGGTTCTACGGGTTGGCCCTGCCGGCTCTACTGGCGGCGGCGATCGTTGTCGGCTTCCCGGCGACCCCGCACATCGGCTCTCACTAGTCCGCTGACAACTATTCGCAGAGCGGAGGACGTGCAGGCCATCGCCGGCGCCCGGTCACTGGGTCGCCGAGGAGGCGCCCGACCGGACGCTGGCCGCGCTGAACACCTTCCTGGCCCCGTGCCGACGATCGTCCGGCCGCGGCTCGCTCACCCCGGCCTCACCCCGTCACAGCCGACCGGACCATGGCCTTGAACCTCGTCACACCGCTCGACAATGCGGCCGGATGGCTCAGCTCCGAGCCACCCGGCCGCAACGACGCGTCGTATCGCCTCATAAGCCCCTGCTCTACCCGAAGGTGAAGGCGTAGGCCCCGGCGCCCGGATCGACGAACATGATCTCGACGGTTCGCTCGGTGACGTGTCCGTGCTGCCGTACGAGCTGGTACAACCGCTGCTCGTCAAGCGTGCCGAAGCCGTGCTCGTCCAGGTCGGTTCCGTGATCCGGGCCGGGCGGCTGCCCGTCGAGCAGGACCCGGAACGAGATCGGCGTTCCCGGCCTGACCGGACCCATGACCAGGTTGAGGTCGCGGGCGTGGAATCTGCAGGCGATCTGCCCGCCGGCGGTGCCGAGGACGGCGACCTGCTCCTGCACCGTCCAGTCGCCCGACAGAGCCCATTGGTTGAGCCGCAGTTGCGCTGGGGCGAGGTACACGTGCGGCCGGCCCGGCCGGATGCCGCCGGCAGAAGCGAAGTTCGTCGTGCGCGCGTAGCCGGTGTAGTTCTCCGGCGATCGCAGGGTCACCCAGTCGGCCGGGGCTTCGACCCCCCGGGCCTCGACCGATGTCGGCTCGTGGTCATGGTCGGTCGTTCCCGCCTCGATCAGTAGCTGCTGGATGACCATCTCCGACTGCTGGTACTCGCCTTCGCCGAAGTGGTGGTGCCGGACGCGTCCCTGAGGATCGGCGAAGTAGAGCGCGGGCCAGTAGTGGTTGTCGAACGCGTTCCAGATCGCGTAGTTGTTGTCGATCGCGACCGGGTGGTCGATCCGCATGTCCCGGACGGCACGCCGGATGTTGTCCGGGTCGTGCTCGAATTCGAACTCGGGAGTGTGTACGCCGATCACGGTCAGCTCGTGGTCGGCGTATTTCTCGGCCCAGGCGCGAAGATACGGCAGCTGCCGGAGCCAGTTGATGCAGGTGTAGGTCCAGAAGTTGACGACGACGATCTTGCCGGTGAGATCGGATGTCGTCAGCGGCGGCGAGTTGAGCCACCCGGTCGCGCCGTCGAAGGAGGGCAGCTTGCCTTCGACGGGCAGCTCACTGGAGGACGTGTGGAGGCCGGCGGGCGCCGGCCGGCGTGCTGTCATGACAAGCCCCTGACGTCGGTGGTGGTCCGCCTGACCGGCCGGCTAGCGCAGGGACCGGAACGCGGCACGCAGCTCGGCGGCGAACAGTGCCGGCTCCTGCCAGGCGGCGAAGTGGTTGCCCTTGTCCAGCGCGTTGAAGTAGATGAGGTTGGGGTAGGCCTGCTCCGCCCAGCTGCGCGGAACGGTGTAGATCTCGTGCGCGAACGTGCTGACCGCGGCCGGGACGGTCACGCCCTTGGCGTCGAAGAAGCCGACCGTGTTCTCCCAGTACAGGCGGGCCGAGGAGACCCCCGTGTTCGTCAGCCAGGTGAAGGTGATGTTGTCCAGCACCTCGTCACGGGTCAGACCGCCGACGGGCTTGCCGGCAAAAGCAGCCGCGATGTCCTGGTAGCTGGACGCGTCGTGGTTGAGCATCCAGGCGGCCAGGGCGACGGGTGAATCCGCCAGGCTGTACATCGTCTGCGGGCGCGTACCCATCTGCACGCCGTAGCCGACACCGTTCTCGAAGAAGTACTTGAGCTGTTCGAACGTGCGGTTCTCCTCCTCGGACAGCCCGGACGGCGGCGGTCCGGCGGCACCGAACACGTCACGTGCGAGATACGCCGAGATCTCCGCAGGAACCACGCCGGCCATGTTGGTGTGGATGCCGAGCAGGCCCGCGGGTGCGTGCACACCCATGAGATCAACGACGATGGAGCCCCAGTCACCGCCCTGCGCCACGTAGCCCGGGTAGCCCAGGCGCTTCATCAGCACGTCCCAGGCATGCGCGATCCGGTCCGGGCTCCAGCCGAGATCCCGCGGCTTGCCGGAGTAGCCATACCCCGGCATCGACGGGATCACCACGTCGAACGCGTCCGCCGCGCTCGCGCCGTGCGCGGTGGGATTGCTCAGCGGGTCGATGATGTTCAGCAGCTCGATGACCGAGCCCGGCCACCCGTGCGTGGCGATGACCGGCAGCGCGTTCGCGTGCGGCGAGCGGACATGGATGAAGTGGATGTCCACCCCGTCGATCTCGGTGACGAAGTGCGGCAGGGCGCTCAGCCTCGCCTCGCACCTGCCCAGGTCGTAGTCGGTGGCCCAGTAGCGGGCCAGCTCCTGCATCACCGTCTGCTGCACACCCTGCGAGAAGTCGTCGACGAGCTCCGGGTCGGGCCAGCGGGTGTCGATGATGCGGGCGCGCAGTGCCTCGAGTTCCGTCCTGGAGGTGGTCGGGACCGGGAACGGCCGGATAGCGGTGGCCGCGGTTGTCTCTTCGGTCGTGGCTGACATTGTCGAGCTCCCATCTGAAAGGGGTTGCTTCGACACGAAGCCTGCGCGCCTTGACGCTGCTTCGCCCCCGTGCCGGACCCTGGGGCCGGTGCCGGGGTCACCCACGGGGATGGTCCCCGGGGCGGCCCCCGGATGTGCCTGATCGCCGGCGAGCATGACCAAGGGTCACGTGCCCGTATCCGGGACGGCCAGTGCAGTCGCCAGCTCCCGCCGCGAACGGATACTGAGCTTGGTGAAGACGTTGCGGAGGTGCCACTCGACCGTCCGGGGGCTGAGGAAGAGCCGCGAGCCGACCTCGGGGTTGGACAGCCCGTCGCGGGCGAGTCGCGCGATCTGCCGTTCCTGAGGAGTCAGGTCATCGGGTGTGCCGACCGCCCGCTTGCGGACGTGTTCGCCCACCGCGGCAAGCTCCCCGCGGGCACGTTCCGCGAACGCGTCCATCCCGATCGAGGCCAGCATCTCGTGGGCGGCGTGCAGCTGTTCACGCGCGTCGGTCCGGCGGTTCTCTCGGCGCAGCCACTCGCCGTACAGCAAGTGGGCGCGGGCGGTTTCCGGGCGTAGCTGGGTACGGCTCAGCCGCTCCACGGCGTCGCGGTACAGCCTGTCAGCGGCGTCTCCGTCGCTCAGCAGCGCCTGGCAGCGGGCTTGCATGCCCAGCGGAAAGTCGCCCTCGAGCGTCTGCGTCGCCTGGGTGAGGCGCGCATGCGCCTCGCGGGCCAGGCTGAGGTCGCCGACGCGTACGGCCGCCTCGACGAGTTCCGGCAGCAGCCATACGAAAACCCAGTGATGAGGGGCGGTCTCCGAGACGGCCACCTGAGCTGCTGACACGGCTGGCGCGTACCGGCCGAGACCATTGTTCAGCACAGCGACCGCCCAGAGTGCCCGGACACCTGCCGTGCCCTGCTCACCGAAGCGGGCGATCGCGGCGGATACCTCATCTTCCCTGCCCTGCAGCGCGCGAAGACGAAGCACGGCGTAGGGCGGCACGGGACTGCTGGTGGCTGCGGTCACGCTGTCGATCTCTGCGATGAGTGACTCAGCGTCCGCGAAGTTTCCCGTCCAGGCAGTCGCCATCGCCAGATAGGTCAGATGGCCCGGTAGCGCCGCGAACTCACCGGCGTCACGGACGACCTGGACGTTCCGGGTAGCGACGGCGTACCAGCCCTCGTTGTCCCAGAGCGCGTTGTGCGTGCCCACCGCCATCCAGCCCCACCGCAAGATGTCCTCTACCGGCATGTCCGTGAGCGCGATCGCGGCTTGCCGCATTGTCGGTGTCGCAGCCGCGAAGCCGTCGATGATCAGCTGGGCAAAGCCGCTGAGGAGCAGATCTCGTGGGCGCGGAGGATCCTGCCGCGAGGGCAGCGCCTGTACGCCCCGGCAGATCTCCTCGATGACGTCGTGTGCCGCGCGGTCCTCCGCCATCCCTGCCATGCCCCAGGCAGTCAGATACGTCTCCCGTGCAAGATCCACCTCGGCAGGTGCCAGCCGGGCGACGGCATCGCGCAGCAACGGCAGAGCTTCGGCCCAGCGACCAGCACTCAAGGCGATGTGAGCGCGGATCCTGCTGGCCTGTGCATGCTGAAGCGCATCAAGGTGCCCTGCCTGCGCCATGGCGACCAGCCGCAAAGCCGTGTCCTGCTCGCCGGCCCGGTAGCTGGCCTGCGCAGCGGTCAAGGCTCGACGCGCGCGCCGGCCCGCTTCGCTGCTCAGCGCGACGGCGCGCAGCAGGAACGCGG
>NZ_JBEZGQ010000094.1:0-15416 GCF_040650095.1 Actinoplanes sp. NPDC048791
GGCGGCATCACCACGCTGGGGATGCTCACCGCCGCCCGGGACGACCGGCTCACCGCCGCGGTGGTCCTGGCCGGGCGGCAGGTGCTGCCCGCGGCCTTCACCGGCCCGCCGATCCCCGTGCTCTTCGTGCACGGACGGCAGGACCGGACCGTACGGTACGCCGACGGGCTCGCCGCCTTCGAAGCCGTGCCGTGGCCCAAAGCCCTGCTCACCCTGCCCGACGCCGGCCACGTCGTCACCAGCGGCGCGCAGTTCGACCTGGTGTCCGACGCCACCACCGACTTCTGGCGGTGGAGCCTCTACGGCGATGCCGGCGCCGGACGGCGACTCGAACGGCGGGACAACCTCGACAGCGACCTTTAGTGCAGGTGGTCGACGGCCACCTTGCCGAAGATCTCGCCCGAGTTGAGCCGGGCGAAGGCGTCGCTCACCGCGGAGAAACCGTAGGTCGAGTCGATCACCGGGCGGATGTCGCGTTCGACGCACAGGTCCAGCAGGGCGGCCAGCTCCTCGGCCGTGCCCATCGTGCTGCCGAGGATCTCCAGCTGCATCATGAAGACCCGGCGCAGGTCGACCTTGGGGAACGGGCCGCCGGTCGCGCCACACACCACGATCCGGGCGCCGGGGGCCGAGCACTTCAGCGAGTGCTCGAAGGTCGGCGCGCCCACCGACTCGATCACCACGTCCACGCGTTCGGGCAGGCGGGCGCCCGGCTCGACCGCGGTGGCGCCCAGTTCGGTGATCCGCTCCCGCTTGGCGGCGTCGCGGCTGGTCGCGTACACCCGTTTGCCGAGCGCGGTCGCGAGCGCGACCGCGGCAGTGGCCACCCCGCCGCCCGCGCCCTGCACCAGGACCGACCCGGCGTCGGCGACGCGGCCGCGCGCGGTGAGCATGTGGTACGCGGTCAGCCACGCCGTGGGCAGGCAGGCCGCATCCAGGAACGAGATGCCGGCGGGCTTGGGCACCAGGTTCTCCGCCGGTACGGCGACCCGCTCGGCCAGCGTGCCCGGCCAGCGCTCGGACAACAACGAGAAGCCCCGCGGGTCCCCCGGATCCTTGATCACCGGATAGACCACGACCTCGTTGCCGTCGGTGTCCACACCGGACGCGTCACACCCGAGGATCATCGGCAGCCGGTCGGCGGGCAGGCCGACGCCCCGCAGCGACCAGATCTCATGATGGTTGAGCGAGCTGGCCCGCACATCGACGGTCACCCAGCCGTCCGGCGGGGACGGCTCGGGCTGGTCACCGACGGAAAGTCCGGCCAGCGGCTCGTCGGGCTTCGTCGCACTGGCGTAGGCGGCTCGCATACCCCGCAGCTTAGGCCGGACCCGCCGATCCTGTCGCCGGCCTGACCCAGCCGGGCAAAGCTGGGCGCGGCCCACCGAACACCGGGCGCGGCCAAGCGAACGCCCGGCAAAGCCGGGGCGCGGCCAAGCGGATGCCGGGCGCGGCCATGCGGATGCCGGGCATGCGAGACCCGGGCCTACCGGGGATCAGCGCGATCAGCCTGCTGCCCAGGCGGGCGATCAACGGTCCGCGGGGCAGGACGGGTCAACGCCCTGCCCCGCCGACCATGAAGCTCAGACCAGCGCCACCGGCACGGCCGGCCGAGCGACGAACCGCGCCACCCCGTCCTGCTCAGCCGCCCGCGCGACCGCCTCGGCCACCGCCGGAGCAACCCGCGGATCCAGCGCCGACGGCACGATCGCGTCGACCCGCAGCTCGTCCGCCACGACCTCAGCGATCGCCTCGGCCGCCGCCACCTTCATCCGCTCGGTGATCCGGGTGGCCCGGGCGTCCAGCGCACCCCGGAAGATGCCCGGGAAGGCCAGCACGTTGTTGATCTGGTTGGGGAAGTCGCTGCGGCCGGTCGCGACGATCGCCGCGTACTTGTGGGCCAGCGCCGGCGGGACCTCCGGCGTGGGGTTGGCCAGGGCGAAGATGATGCCGCCCGGCGCCATGCCGGCCAGCGCGTTCTCCTCGATCTGGCCGCCGGAGACGCCGATCAGCACGTCGGCGCCGATCAGCGCCTCCTTGATGCCACCGGTACGCCCGGAGTAGTTCGTGCCCTCCGCCAGCGCCGCCTTCGTCTCGGTGAGACCCGGACGGTCCGCGTGGATGATGCCCTGGGAGTCGCAGACGATGACGTTCGCGCCCTGGATGCCGGCCGCGATCAGGGTGTTCGTGATGGCCACCCCGGCCGCGCCCGCGCCGCTGATCACCACTCGCAGGTCGGCGAAGCGCCGGCCGAGCAGGGCGACCGCGTTACGCAGCGCGGCGAGCACGACGATCGCGGTGCCGTGCTGGTCGTCGTGGAAGACCGGGATGTCCAGCGCCTCGTCGAGGCGGCGTTCGATCTCGAAGCAGCGCGGGGCGCTGATGTCCTCGAGGTTGATCCCGCCGAACGAGGGGCCGAGCGCCTTGACCACGGCGATGATCCCCTCGATGTCCTGGGTGTCGAGGCAGATCGGGATGGCGTCGACGCCGCCGAACTGCTTGAACAGCACGGCCTTGCCCTCCATGACCGGCATCGCGGCCTTCGGGCCGATGTTGCCCAGCCCCAGCACGGCCGAGCCGTCGGTGACGACGGCCACCGTGTTGGCCGTCCAGGTGTAGTCGGCGGCGAGCTCGGGGTCGGCCGCGATGGCCTCGCAGACCCGGGCCACGCCCGGGGTGTAGGCCCGGGACAGATCGTCGCGGCTGGACAGCGGGACGGTGCAGGTGATCGCCATCTTGCCCTGCTTGTGCAGGTCGAAGACGGGGTCGGCCGCCAGGGCAGGGTCGAGTTCAAAACTGAAAAAAGACACAGGGACTCCAGACACGCATCGGAACGTCGGTGTGCCAGCCGGGACTCGCGCGAGTCTGCGCGGTCCGGCGTGCGATGCGGGGGTCACCCGGAACAAGCAACCGCAAGATTCAGGTGTGCTGCGGTTACCGGAGGTTAACTTAGCCGACCGGGACGCGGCCAGTAGCGAAACACCGCCTGTCCGATGACATCCGCCACCCCGTGGGTGCGGGAGTCGTCGGTGACGAACTCGTTGTCCCCCTCGACCCACCAGCCCCCTTCGTGCGGGCGAATCGCCCGTTTGACGACCAGCAGTTCCGGCCGGGCCCGGAAACGGGCCACCACGACCGACTGCGGCCGGACCCGCCGGACACGCCGCACGAGCAGGGCATCTCCGCCGTGCAGGGTGGGTGCCATGGACGGCCCTCGCACCAGTACGGCGAAGAGCGGCAATTGCCAAGTCATGGCATCAATCCCGGGGTCGAGGTTCGGTGTTCCGGTAAGGGGTAGTGTCGACTCGGATCATCGCAAACGTATGGAGGGGTCCTGATGCGACTTCCGCGTATTTTCACGCCGCGCACTGTGGTCAGCGCGCACTGCGACCTGCCCTGCGGGGTGTACGACCCGGCGCAGGCACGCATCGAGGCGGAGTCGGTGAAGGCCATCGCTGAGAAGTACCAGGCGAACACCGACCCCGAGTTCCGCACCCGCGCCATCCTCATCAAGGAGCAGCGCGCCGAGCTGGTCAAGCACCACCTGTGGGTGCTCTGGACCGATTACTTCAAGGCGCCGCACTTCGAGAAGTACCCGAACCTGAACCAGCTGTTCAACGAGGCCACCAAGCTCGCCGGCGCGTCCGGCGCCAAGGGCTCGATGGACCCCGCGGTCGGCGAGCAGCTGCTGGCCAAGATCGAGGAGATCTCCAAGATCTTCTGGGAGACCAAGCAGGCGTGAGCCCCGCAACGATCCGGCCGGTACGTCACGACGACGTGCCGGCCGTTGTCGCGATGGTGCACGAGCTCGCCGAGTTCGAGCGCGCCGCGGACTCCTGCCACCTCACCGAGGAGCAGCTGCGTACGGCCCTGTTCGGTGAGCACCCGGCGGTGTTCGGCCACGTCGCGGTCGACGCCGACGACACCCCGTACGGTTTCACGCTCTGGTTCCTGAATTTCTCCACGTGGGAGGGAACGCACGGCGTCCACCTGGAGGACCTGTACGTCCGCCCGCATGCCCGGGGCACCGGGGCGGGTGCGGCGCTGCTCGCCACGCTGGCCCAGGTCTGCGTGGAACGGGGTTACAAGCGCCTCGAGTGGGTGATGCTGGACTGGAATCCGGCCGCGGAGTTCTACGCCGCGATCGGGGCCGAGGTGGTGGCCGACTGGCTGCCGTACCGGCTGTCCGGCGCCGCGCTGACCCAACTCGCCGAGCGCGCCTCCCCCGTCAGGGGCTAGAGTTCTCCTCCATTGGGAGGATGGGTTCGGTGACTCAGCTGCAGACAACGCATCCGGAGCCGGCGTTCGGTGACGACGTCGTGCTGCTGACCGTGCCCGCCGACGGCGGGTACCTCGGCGTGCTCCGTACAGCCACGGCCGGCCTCGCTGCCCGCCTGCACTTCGCGCTCGACGAGATCGAGGACCTGCGCATCGCGGTCGACGAGGCCTGCGCCATGCTGCTGGCCATCGCCACCCGCGGCGCCGAGCTGGAATGCCGCTTCACGGTCACCGACGACGCGCTCACAGTCGAGGTGACGGTGTCGACAGTGCGCGGCGCCCGGCTGCCGTCGGAGTCGTCTTTCGCCTGGAAGGTGCTGACCGCGCTCACCACGTCGGCGTCCGCCGAGGCGACCGGCCGGCACGCCACGATCCGGCTGCTGACCCGCCGCACCGAGATCTGACCCGCGCCTGGAGAAGGTCAGCGCGCGGTCGCCACCATGATGTAGTCCAAGTGCCGCCGGCCGACCTCCATGGCGGCCGCCGCGTCGCCGGCCTTCACACACATCAGCAGCTCACGGTGGTCGGCGTCGATGCGCGCCCAGTAGTCGCCGGGCAGGTTCTCGACGATCTCCTCGCCGTAGGTGACGTGGTACAGCGGGCGGGTGACCAGCTCGAACAACGGATTGCCGGTCGCCGAGGCGACCGCCGCGTGAAAGGCCGCGTGCGCGGCCAGCATGGTCTGCAGCTCGTCCAGGTCGGGATCGAACATCGCGCCGCGCATCTCGATCAGGTTCGCATCCGTACGGCGTTGCGCGGCGAGCCCGGCGGCCGGCACCTCCAGGGCGCGGCGCAGCTCCAGCAGATCGGCCATGCCCACCTCGGCGGAGTTGCTCAGCAGAGTGAGCCCCGTGGAGAGCGCCTCGGAGAGCTGCTCGGCGTCGGGGTGCGCGACGAAGCTGCCGCCCGTGACACCCCGGGTGGTGACGATCAGGTGCTGGCTGGCCAGCAGACGTAACGCCTCGCGGACGGTGCTGCGGCTCACGCCCGAACGGACGCACAACTCAGGCTCCGGTGGCAGCCGCTCCCCCGGCTGCAACCGGCCCGACGTGATCTCGTCGCGCAGTTCGTCCGCCAGGAGCTGGTACGCCGGCGGGCGCACCGTCGGTCCGGCCACTGCCCTCACCCCCTTGTGATCCGCCCACTCAGAGTAGGCCGTCGGACGCGGGTGGGAAGGGGGCTTCAGTCGAGTCCGAGCGCGCGTGTGGTCGGCGGCAGCACACAGAGCAGGCCGACTCCGGCGCCGAGCACCATCAGCAGCGCGCCGATCCACGCCGTACCGGTCTGGAGCAGGAAGCCGCCGGAGGCGATCACGAAGAGCTGCACGACGATGGCCGGGCCGCGGGCGTGCGTCGAGCGCCGCGCCAGCGCGCGTGCGACGAAGACCACAGCGACGGCCGCGACGGCCGCGAAACCGGTGAGTGCGACGGCGACCGCGATGCTGCCGGCCTCGGCGGTGAAGTCCAGCACCAGCAGGTACGCGGTCAGCACCACGAGCGCGACGGCCTCCGCGAAGAGCAGGCGTACCGCCCAGACCAGCGTCGCCGGGGAATCGAGTTCTCGGGGGGTCACCGCTGTACGATACCGGCCAGCTCAGAGCGTTCCTGAGAGGTACAGTGCCGCCCATGCGAGCGTTACTGGTGGTTAATCCAAAAGCCACCACGACGAATGAGCGCAGCCGCGACGTCCTGGTCCGGGCCCTGCGCAGCGAGGTCGACCTGACCGTCGAATACACCATGAAACGCGGTCACGCCGCGGGTCTGGCGCGGGCGGCCGCCGAGAGCGGCGTCGATGTGGTGGTGACGCTCGGCGGGGACGGCACGGTGAACGAGGCCGTGAACGGGCTGATGACCGCCGACCCCGGACTCGCGGCCCGGGGCACCGCACCGGCCTTCCGGCTGCCGGCGCTCGCCGTCGTCCCGGGTGGCTCCACCAACGTCTTCGCCCGCGCGCTGGGGTTGCCGCGCGACTGGGTCGACGGCACCAGCGTGATCCTGGACGGGCTGCGCTCGGGCCGACACCGGGTGATCGGGCTCGGCCGGGCCGACGACCGCTACTTCACCTTCACGGCCGGGCTCGGGCTGGACGCGGCCGTGGTACGCCGGGTCGAGCAGGCACGGCTGCGGGGCCGCACGTCCACTCCCTCGCTTTATGTCCGGTCGATGATCGGGCAGATCTTCTCGGGCGAGGACCGCAAGTCGCCCCCGCTCTCGATCGAGCGACCCGGCGAGGAGCCGGAGACCGGTCTGGGCACCGTCATCATCCAGAACACGGCCCCGTGGACCTACGTCGGCGACCGCGCCATCAACCCGAACCCCGAGGCCTCGTTCGACCGGGGACTTGACCTGCTGGCCGTTCGTAACCTATACATCGCCAGCACAACACGGACAGTGACGCAGATGGTCTCCCGCAACGCGGATCCGCACGGCAAGCACGTGCTGCGCCTGCACGACCAGGCCGACTTCACCGTCATCGCCAGCCGCCCGCAGCCCTTCCAGCTCGACGGGGACTACCTGGGCGAACGCCAGAAGGTGCACTTCCTGTCCGTTCCCGAAGCCCTACGTGTGATCTGCTGAGGATCGGGTACGCCGATCGGAACCTCATCACGATCTGTTACAGAAAGACGGGCAAAAGGTCGGCAACGCGGCGCGTACCGTACTACATTGATAGGAGCGGTCGTCCGCCGGTCCTGGAAGAACCCCCAGAACCGGACAAAGGGGTCGTGAGCTAGCTCACCCGCTGGGAGAATTTCCGAGCGCTACCCTTGACATCGCGGGAGTTCGTGAAAGCATTCACAAGCGATAAGAAGTAACCCGATGCCGCTCGTGCACGTTCCTTAATCCAGAAGGCACGGAACGGCATCGCGCACAAAGCTTGCTCACGCACCGGTGATCTGACGAACGCTGTCCGTCGGTCCCGGCGCGGATGCAGATAAAAGTAAGTAGCACCATTCTCTACCCAATCCAGAAACAAGGAGTGTTGCCGCCATGGACTGGCGTCACCATGCGATCTGCCGCGACGAGGACCCGGAGCTGTTCTTCCCGATCGGGACGTCTGGCCCCGCACTCCTGCAGGTCGAGCAGGCCAAGGCCGTCTGCCGGCGGTGTACCGTGACCGAGTCGTGCCTCGCCTGGGCGCTCGAGTCCGGACAGGACGCCGGCGTATGGGGCGGTATGAGCGAGGACGAGCGTCGCGCAGTCAAGCGTCGCGGCGGCCTCCGGGTCAGTGCCCCCACCGCCTGAACAATCCCCTCACAGCATTCACGCCCCGGGCCACATCGGCTCCGGGGCGTCGTGCTGTCCGGGACCCTACCGCTGACCGACTCCGATCATCGGCTGTTTCGATGCGATTACGCCACGCAATGGTGACGCACGGCATGAATGCGATCACGGCCGCTCGCGAAATGATCTCGAAATTACCGTTATCGAAGCCACTATTCGTCGATGCCCGCCCACCCTCCGCAGTGGACACCCGCGCAGCCGGACGATCACTCAATGTGGTCACTGGAGAGCGTGACGGCCTGTGACCGCCTCAATCGAGTGACCGGCGGAGCCGGATGAGGGCGCTGAGCACCTCGCCACGGTGCCGGGCGGACTTGAGCCACGCCGGCAGCCGGGCGATCAATGTCATGCCCTGGCCCGCCATGCCCCGCTCCCGCAACCCGGCCGCGAGGTGTCCCTCCAGCAGTTCCAGGTGCGCGCGGTTGAAGGCCCACAGAGTCCGCCCACCGCAACACGTCGTCCGTAGCCACAGCGGCAACCCGAAGTACGGGTCGATCGGGCCACCCCAGCACGACCACTGCCCCGCCGCGCGGAACGCCGACCGCCCACAGCCGGGACACACGAACCGGCGGGGCCAGAAGAGCTCGAGCTCGCCGTCGACCGGCTCAGCGAGGACGAACGCCCGGCCACCGCACCGAGGGCAGACGACGTCGACGTCGGTCGCGAGGTCATAGATCCGCGTCCCCGGATCGCGGTACCGAAGCTCGCCTGCCATGCCGGCCAGAGTGCCGCAGAGCACCGGCCGGAGCACCCGAATTCCGCCCGACCCTGGTCTTGCGGCCCGTGACCCGGCGCGGAGCGATGATCCGGCGTCGCGATCAGGCAGCCCAGGAGAGCGAGCCGCCGCGATCAGGCAGCCCAGGAGAGCGAGCCGCCGCGATCAGGCGGCGAGCGCGGCGACCGCGCCGGCCCGAGGAGCCGTAGCCTCCAGCACCCGCCCCGCGACCAGCGCGGCGATGGACGGAACGTCCGTCAGCGGCTCGGCCGCCGCAACGATCCCCGCCTCCCGAGCCGAAGCCACCGTGGAATCCCACAGCAGCCCAGGCGCAAGAAAGTACGAAACCACAGCGACCCGCTCATACCCCGCACCCCGGAGATCACGAACGACGTCACCCGACAGCGGCGGGGCGGCCGAGGCATACGCCACCCGGCACGGCACCCCCACACGAGCGCTCAGGGCCGCCGCAGCCTGCTCCACCGTCGCCCGCGCCGCAGCGTTACGGGTCCCCGCTGCCGCCAGCACCAGCGCATCCGCCGCAACCGGGCCCAGCCGCGTCACCAGACCGTCCAGCAGCAGCCCGGGCACGCGACCGCCGACCGGCCCCAGCACCTCGGCCTGCGAGACCTCCAGCCCCGGATGCTCGGCCCGGGCTGCGGTGATCTCCCCCGGCACGTCGACCCGGCCGTGGTACGCCGAGGTCAGCAGCAACGGGACCAGCACCGCCCGCCGGTGATCGGCCTCGGCGTACGAGGCCAGCACCTCCCGTGGGCGTGGGCCGGCGTGGTCGAGGTAGGAGGCTCGCACCTCCCACTCCGGGTGCCGGGCCGCGACAGCCCGGGTCAGCGCCTCGGTCGCCCGGGCGGCGCGTGGGTCACGGCTGCCGTGGGCGGTCAGCGTGACGGCTAGACGTGCAGGCCGCATTCGGTCTTCTCGAACATCGCCCAGCGGCCCGCGCGGGGGTCCTCGCCGGCCTTGGTGCGCCGGGTGCACGGCCAGCAGCCGATCGAGCCGTACCCCTTCTTGAAGAGTTCGTTGACCGGCACGTTCCAGCGGGCGATGTAGCGGTCCACGTCGGCCTGGGTCCAGGCCGCGATCGGGTTGACCTTGACCTTGCCCTTCTTGGCGTCGAAGGCCACGACCGGGGTGTTGGCCCGGGTCGGGGACTCGTCGCGGCGCAGGCCGGTGGCCCAGGAGTCGTAGTCGCTCAGGGCGCGCTCGAGCGGCTCGACCTTGCGCAGGAAGCAGCACTCGTCCGGGCTGCGGGCGAAGAGCCGGGGCCCGAACTCGCCGTCCTGCTGGCCGACGGTCATCCGCGGGCGGATCGAGCGCACGTTGACGTCCATCGTGCGGGCGACCGTGTCGCGGACCTTGAGGGTCTCGGGGAAGTGCAGGCCGGTGTCGAGGAACACCACGTCCACGCCGGGCGACACCCGGGAGAACAGGTGCGCGACGACCGCGTCGGCCATCGAGCTGGTCACGCAGAAGCGGTCGCCGAAGGTGCTGGTCGCCCAGCGGGCGATCTCCTCGGCGGGGGCACCCTCGAGGGCGACACCGGCGGCGTCCGCGAGCGACTTGAGTTCGGCGGGGTTGCGGCGGGTCGGATCGGCCGGGGCGGCGGGGGCCCCGAGGGACACCAGTCCCAGGCCGGCGGCGGTCACCACAGTCATCGGTTCACTCCCTTGGCGAGCAGTCCGTTGAACTTGACCGTGAAAACACGGGCGCAGGAGTGGCACTCCCAGGCACCGTGCGAAGCCTCGTTGGGACGAAGGTCCTCTTCACCGCAGTAGGGGCAGTAGAGCGGGGCTGATCTGGCGTCGCTCATTTCACGAGCTCCTCTTCCGCCCGGATGACCCAGTCGGCGAAGGTCTCGCCGTCGCCGCGGCCGGCCAGGTAGTTGCGGGCGAGGCGCTCCACGTACCCGGGGAGCTCCTCCGCGGTGGCCTTCAGGCCCCGCACCTTGCGGCCGAAGCCGGCGGTCTGGCCCTGCGCCATGCCGAGGCCGCCGCCGAGGTGGATCTGGAAGCCCTCGACCTGCTCGCCGTGCTCGTTCATGACGAGCATGCCCTTGAGGCCGATGTCGGCCACCTGGGTGCGGGCGCAGGCATTGGGGCAGCCGTTGATGTGGATCGAGATGTCGGCGTCGAAGTCGCGCAGCCGCTCCTCCAGCCGGGCGACGAGCTCCTCGCCGCGGGCCTTGGTCTCGACGATCGCGAGCTTGCAGTACTCGATGCCGGTGCAGGCCATGGTGCCGCGGCGCCAGGCCGACGGCCGGGCTTCCAGCCCGATCCCGCGCAGGCCCGCGACCAGCGGTTCGACCTGGTCGTCGGCGATGTCCAGGACCAGGAGCTTCTGGTACGGGGTGAGCCGCACCCGGTCGGAGCCGTGGGCCGCCACCAGGTCGGCCAGCTTGCTGAGCTGCACGCCGGAGGAACGGCCGACGACCGGCGCCGCACCCACGTAGTTCCGGCCGTCGCGCTGCTTGTGCACGCCGATGTGGTCGACCGGCTTGTCCGGCAGCGCCGGCGGCGGCCCGTCGATCAGGGCCCGGCCCAGGTATTCCTTCTCCAGGACCTCGCGGAACTTCGCCACGCCCCAGTCGGCCAGCAGGAACTTCAGCCGGGCCCGGTTGCGCAGGCGCCGGTAGCCGTAGTCGCGGAAGATCCCGACCACGCCCTCCCAGACGTCCGGGATCTCGTCCAGCGGCACCCACACGCCCAGCCGCTCGGCGAGCCGCGGGTTGGTGGAGAGGCCGCCGCCGACCCAGACGTCGAAGCCCGGCCCGTGCTGCGGGTGCACCACACCGAGCAGCGCGATGTCGTTCACCTCGTGGGGCGTATCGGCCAGCCACGAGATGGACGTCTTGAACTTGCGGGGCAGGTTGGAGTAGCGCGGGTCACCGAGATACCGCTCGACGATCGTGTCGATGGCCGGGGTCGGGTCGATGACCTCCTCGGTGGAGACACCGGCGACCGGGCTGCCCAGCACGACGCGCGGGCAGTCGCCGCACGCCTCGGTGGTCTCCAGGCCGACCGCCTCCAGCCGGCGCCAGATCTCCGGCATGTCCTCGACCCGGATCCAGTGCAGCTGGATGTTCTGCCGGTCGGTGATGTCGGCGGAGCCGCGGGCGAACTCGGTGGAGATGTCGGCGATGGTGCGCAGCTGGGCGAGGTTGAGGGCGCCGCCGTCGATGCGGACGCGGAGCATGAAGTACTCGTCCTCGAGCTCGTGCGGCTCGAGCACCGCGGTGCGACCGCCGTCGATCCCCGCCTTGCGCTGGGTGTAGAGGCCCCACCAGCGGAAACGCCCCCGCAGGTCCTGCGGGTCGATGCCCGCGAAGCCGGTGTGGGCGTAGATGTTCTCGATCCGGGCCCGGACGTTGAGCGGGTTGTCGTCCTTCTTGATCCGCTCGTTCGGGTTCAGCGGCTCGCGGTGTCCGAGCGCCCACTGGCCCTCGCCACGCGCCTTACGGGGGCGAGCGGCGGGCTTGGTGGCCGGGGTGCTGTCCAGCGCCATGTCGGCGTTCCTCCAGGTAATTCTGCCGGTGGGCGCGCTGTACGCGGTCGGCTCCTGTGAGGGCTCGCGACTTCAATGTCTGGCGAGGGCCGGCGCGTCGTGCGCGCCCGAAAAAAGAGATCGGGCGGCGTCAGGAAGCCGGACACATCGCGCTGCGGACACGGCCGTAATCAACGTGGCGACGAGCCACGAAGCGGCGGTCAACTGCAGCGGTCATGCCGGTAAGCCTCTCACGCGAGACCCTTTACGGCCAGTGCGGTCCAGATTCCGGGAGTGTGGCGGCGGACACCGTGAGTCAGAGGTCCTGAGCGGCGTCGTGCCGGCGGTGCCACAGCAGCCGCAGCCACTCGTTGGCGCCCGCCGCGGGCTCCACGGCCGGCAGCGGGGTCGGCGCGGTCTCCACCAGCTGCAACAGCCGCCAGGCCAGGCCGAAACACTCGTCGTCGCCGAAACCGCGGACCAGCAGCCGGGCCTCGTCGTCGCTCACCGGCCACCGCACGGCCTGCAGGCGACGTTCCAGCTCGCCGAAGGCCGCGTCACCGGCCTCGGAGTCGTCCGCTTCGGACGGCAGGGGGCCCAACTCGACAAATCGAAGAACCTCATTACGGACACCCATTGCCCGATCTTCACACAGCCGGGCAAGTTCGGACGATTCAGCGCTTGCCGAGCGGCACCACCAGGACGGCCTCGGTGCCGCCGCCGGCCCGGTTGCGCAGCTCGATGCTGCCGCGCAGCTCACCGGTGGCCAGCGCACGGACGATCTGCAGGCCGAGCCGGCCGCTCGCGTCGGCGTGGAACTCGTCCGGCAGGCCCTGGCCGTTGTCCGCCACGGTCACGTGCAGCTGCTTGCGGAACCGGTGCGCCGAGACCACCACCTCGCCGGTCGGGGCCGGCGGGGTCAGCGACGGCTCGGGCGCCGGGGCGTCCTCGTCGGGCGCCGGGAAGCCGTGCTCCACCGCGTTGATCAGCAGCTCGTTGAGGACCATCACCAGCGAGGTGGCGATCTCCGCCGGCAGTACGCCGAACGTGCCCTCGCGGCGCATCTTGACCGTGATCTCGGTGGCCGCGACCTCGGTGGCCGCCGTGGCGACCCGGTCCACGATGCCGTCGAAGTCGACCGCCTCGTCGCTCGACATGGACAGCGTCTCGTGCACCAGGGCGATCGAGGCCACCCGCCGTACGGATTCCTGCAGGGCCACCCGGGCCTCCGGGGCGTTGACCCGCCGGGCCTGCAGGCGCAGCAGCGCCGCGACCGTCTGCAGGTTGTTCTTGACCCGGTGGTGGATCTCGCGGATCGTCGCGTCCTTGGTCATCAGGGCCCGGTCCCGGCGGCGGACCTCGGTGACGTCCCGGGCCAGCACCAGCGCGCCGATCGGCACACCCGCCGGCATCAGCGGGAGCGCCCGGATCAGCACGGTCGCGCCGCGGGCCTCCACCTCCTTGCGGGGAGGGGCCTCGCCGCGCAAGGAGGTGAGGATGCGTTCCGCCGCGTCGGTGCCCTCGAGCGGGTCGGCGGCCAGCCGGCTGGAGAGCACCGACAGCTCCTCGCCGACCAGGTGGGCGTTGAAACCGAGCCGCCGGTACGCGGACTGCGCGTTCGGGCTGGCGTAGGTGACCTTGCCGCCGGCGTCGAGGCGGATCAGCCCGTCGCCGACGCGCGGCGCGGACGTGGTCTCGCCCGGGTGCGCGGGCGGCGGGAACGTGCCGTCGGCGACCATCTGGGCCAGGTCGTCGGCCGTGGTCAGGTAGTTGAGCTCCAGCTGGCTCGGGGTGCGCGCGGTGGACAGGTTGGTGTCGCGGCCGATCACCGCGATGACCTCGATGTTCTCGTCGGCGCCGCGCAGCCGTACCGGGATCGCCTCGTGCCGGGCCGGGGTGTCGCCGTACCAGACCGGGTCGCCCTCGCGCCAGATCCGGCCCTGGGTGAACGCGATGTCGAGGTGGGCGACCTCGGGGCCGCCCACCTTCTTGCCCACCTGGTCGTCCTGGTACGCCGTCGAGGACGTGTTGGGCCGGACCTGGGCGACGCAGAGGAACTCCCGCGGGCCCTCCTCACCTCGCAGCGGCACCCAGAGCAGCAGGTCAGCGAAGGAGAGGTCGGACAGCAACTGCCAGTCGCCGGCGAGCCGGGTCAGGTGGTCGATGTCGTCAGGACCGAGGCCGGTGTGTTCTTCGGCGAGATCGCGCAGCGTGGACACCGCACAAGCCTGCCATGCCCATGTTGCGGGCCGTCACGATCAGAGCGTGGACGTGACCTTGTTCAGGCCGCGCGGCGCGTCCGGGTCCTCACCACGGGCCAGCGCCAGGGCCAGGGCCAGGCGCTGGAGGGGCAGGATGTCGAGCAGCGGCGCATAGCGCTCGTCGACCGCCGGGACGGCGAGCCGGCCGGCGGCGCCGGGGATGTCGGTGGCCCCGACGGTGACGACGTCGGCGCGTCGCTCACCCAGGCGGGTCACCACGTCGGCCATGGAGGCGCCGCCGGGCCCGGTGCCGACAACAGCGAGCACCGGTACGTCGGGATCCGTCATCGCCAGCGGCCCGTGCAACAGGTCGGCGCCCGAGAAGGCCAGTGCCGGCAGGTACGACGTCTCCATCAGCTTGAGGGCGGTCTCCCGGGCGGTCGGGTACGCGTACCCCCGGCCGGTTGTGACCAGGCGCGACGCGAAGCGGTAGCGCTGCGCCAGCTCGTCCGCGCCGTGATCGCCCAGCGCGTCCTCGGCGAGCTGCGGCAGCTTCCCGAGCGCGGCGCGTTCCTCGGCGGGCAGGGTGCCGTCGCCGTTGCGGATGCCCTCGACCAGCAGCAACAACGCGAACAGCTCCGCCGTGTAGGTCTTGGTGGCGGCGACAGCGCGCTCGTGACCGGCCGCCACATCCACCGAGAGCTCGGCGGTCTGAGCCAGCGTGGAGGCAGGATTGTTGGTCACCGCGAGGGTCAGCGCGCCGCTCTCCCGGGCGACCTTGAGCACCTCGGTGAGGTCGGGCGAACCGCCGCTCTGGCTGACCCCCACGACCAGCGCGTCCTTGAGGTCGGGGCGGGCGCCGTAGAGGGTGATGGCGCTGGGCGAGGCGAGGCCGACCGGCAGGCCGAGCCGGATCTCGGTCAGGTACGCGGCGTAGAGCGCGGCGTGGTCGGAGGTGCCGCGGCCGACGAAGACCACGTGGCGCGGGCGCCGCTCGGCCACCCGGGCAGCGGCTTCCGCGATGGCTTTCGCGGACTCTCCCTCCAGCAGCCGTGCGTAACCTCCCGGCTGCTCTGCGATGTCGGCCGCCATTCCCTGGCCTCGCTGCGTCACTGGTCCTCCCCCTCATGCGCGGTACAGCTCGATCGGTGCGCAGTCTTGCACTTTTGAGCCGCAAAACGCAACGTTTCGAGCACAGATGCGCACGGATTGCGGCCTGACATATCGAGATTCGTCGCCTAGGCTCGCGTCGGTGGCACACGGCGTGCCATGCGAGGAAGGCGTGGCCATGGAAGACCCCCGGCGCTCCGCCGATCGCGACCTCGAGCAGGCCCGCGCGGCCCTCGAGCGTGGCGAGATGCACCACGCCGCCGATCACCTGGCCGGCGCCATCGCGCACGCGCCGACCCTGCCCGAGACCCACGAGCTGCTCAGCCGGCTGGC
>NZ_JBEZGQ010000095.1:0-15408 GCF_040650095.1 Actinoplanes sp. NPDC048791
CGCCGGATCGGCAACACCCCCGGGCCGGGCGGGGGCATGAGCGCCGGAGGTGGGCGTCAGTTGACCGGCGGGAGCAGCCGGATCCCCGGGTACGGCGGGCAGCCCGGCAGTCGCGGGCACGCCACCGTCGGCCGGAAGTTGCGGGATGGCCGGCAGGTCGGGCAGAACCATCGACGGCGCCGCCGGCGTGGCCGGAGTCTCCTCCGCACCCGCGGTGGTGGCCACCATGATCCCGCCGGCCAGCACCGCCGAGACCGCGGCGGTCACTACGACAGCAGGCTTGCGCATCCCGTGTGTCTCCCTTTGCCTCATGCGCCGCGCCCGTGCACGCCGCCTCCGAGGAGGACCAACGGCGGCACCACGGAACGGTGACTACCGCAGGTTTCGGCCAGTTCTCTCCCACAACCCGGCGACAGACATCCTGACCTGAACTTTCCCAGCTCCGGACAGATCACCGGCGACGCACAATCGCACTGACAATCCGGACACTTCACCCCTTCGGGGTAACCCGCCCGGGCGTACTTGTGGACCGCTCCGGAGGTGCTGGAAGGGAGGTGGGCATCGCTAGCGTGCTCCGGTGCGCAACCGCTATCTGGACCTGCTCCGCGCCGCCGCCATCGTCCGGGTGATCGTCTACCACCTGTTCGGCTGGCCGTGGCTGTCGATCCTGCTGCCCGCGATGGGCATCATGTTCGCCCTGGCCGGATCGCTGACAGCAGCATCCCTGGACCGGCGCTCGGCGGGCTCGGTGATCACCTCGCGTCTGCGCCGGCTGCTGCCCCCGCTGTGGCTGCTGGCGGTGATCGCGGTGCCGGCGATGCTGTACCTGGGCTGGACCGACGAGGACGGCGGGGACGAACCGCTGAGCTGGAAACTCGGCCTGTGGCTGCTGCCGATCGGAGACCCGCCGGGCAGCGAGAAGGGCATCGACGTCTGGGAGCCGCTCTGGTACATCCGGGCGTACCTGTGGTTCGTTGTGCTGTCGCCGTTGCTGTACCTGGCGTACAAGAAGATCGGCTGGGCCGCGGTGGCGGCGCCGATCGTGCTCATCGCGGTCCTGGACAAGACGGACTTCTCGCTGCCGTTCGGGCGGGCGGACGCGGCCATGTGGGACTTCGCGACCTACGGCGCGTGCTGGATCGCCGGCTTCGCGCATCACGACGGTCGATTGGCCCGGATCCGCCCGGGCCTGGTGGTCGCGGCCTCGGCGGTCATGGGGCTGGCGGCGTTGTACTGGCTGCGGGGGCACGCTTCGGAGTCGGGCTGGGACCTCAACGAAGTGTCGGAGTCGCAGGCGTTGTGGTCGCTGGCTTTCGTACTGCTGGCTTTGCGGTGGCAGCCGGACATGTCGTGGCTCGAGCGTCGGCCGCGGGTGGACGGGGCGGTCAATCTGCTGAATGCGCGGGCGGTGACGATCTATCTCTGGCACAACATTGCGATCGCGGCCATCTGGCCTGTTTTGACGGTGCTGGCGCTGGATGATCTTGGGGAGTTGGACGGGCCTACGGATCTGGTTGCTTCGCTGGGGTTGACGTTGTTGGCGGTGGTGGCGTTCGGGTGGGTTGAGGATTTGGCTGCTCGGCGGCGGCCTCGGTTGTGGCCTGTGGGGGGTGGGCGGCGGGGGGCTGCTGGGCCTGGGCCTGGGCTCGGGGCCGCGTCTGGGCTGGCGTCTTCGGCTGGGGTGGCGGCCGGGTCTGGGGCTGGATTGGGCCCGCGGTCCGGGTCCGGGTCTCAGGAGCGGGATAGGTCCGGGCTGGGGTCTGGGTCGGGTTCCGGGCTGGCGTCTTCGGCTGAGGTGGCGACCGAGTCCGGGTTTGGGCCGGACTCGTGGAACGGGTCCGGGTTTGAGGAGCGGTCTGGGTCTGGGTCTGAGATGGGGTCCGGGCTGGGGTCCGGGTCCGGGTCTGTCGTTTCGGATTCGGAGTTCGCTTCTCGGCCTACGGGTGATCTTTCTATGCCGGGCCAGGCCGGTTCGGGGTTGCCGGTGACTCGTTCTGCTTCTGGGTTCGGCGGTGGTGAAGTGCCGTGGGGATCGGCCGGCGCCGCACCTGTCGTGGTGGGTGACGCAGGGTTCGGGTCTCGGCGGCGGGAGTCGGTGGCCGAATTTCCCGAGGCCGAGGTGTCATTCGGCTTGCCGGAGGTTGGGCGCGGGTTCGGTGACCAGGAGGAGACTGCGGACGCCGGGCGGCATGCCGCCGTGTCTTCTGCGATAGCTCCCCCACGGTCTCCTTCTCCTCCCCCTCCTGTTGCTGGGCCAACTCCCCCAAGTACCGACCCGACTTCCCCAGGTGCCTCGCCGACTTCTCCTGTTGCCTCGCCGATTTCTCCTGTTGCCTCGCCGATTTCTCCTGTTGCCGGGCCGATGCCGCTGGGGTCTCCTGCGGCGGGGACTTCGGCGCCGGCGCAAGCGCGGAGACATGGTGACGACGACCATGCGCCGGCCGGCTCGTGGTTCGGCGGGGAGCACGACGAACCGAAGTGAGGCAGTGCGTGCGGGCGGGCCTGCTCTCCCAGGTCCGCCCGCGCCCCACTCGCCCGTTGCCGCTCGACGCGCAGTGCGCGTCCGCTGCCACTCAAACCCTCAACGCGCCCTGCGGGTCCGCTGCCGCTTAAACCCTCAACGCGCCGTGCGTGGCCGCTGCCGCTCAAACCCTCAACGCGCCGAGCGCGTCCGCCGCCGCTCACATCCTCAACGCGCCCTGCGCGTCCGCTTCTGCTCACACCCTCAACGCGCCGTGCGCGCCCACTGCCGCTCGCACCCGCGCAACGGCATGGAGCGGCCGCCATTACGCCGCCGAAAACCTGTCGCCAGGCCAGCCGGTTAGCCGGTCTTGGCGAGGATTGCGGCGGTCAGCTGGTCGACCCCGATCAGGTTGAACTCGTTGCCCAGCGATCGCATCATCGAGTTCTCGCTCGGCCTGTACACGCCTCGGTCGTAGTAGGCGGCGCCCTCGAAGGTGCCGATCACGCCACCGTCCGGTGTGGGTTTGCCCAGGTAGTCGAACCATTTGAGCCGCTGGGCGCGCATCGTCGCCTCGTTGGCCACCGAGGTGTTGGGGTCGCCCGGTTCGCCGCCGGGATAGACGGTCGGGTCGCCGCCGTACTCGTCGGCCAGGCCGCCGATCGAATGGCCGAGTTCGTGCACCACGATGTCGCCGGAGAGTGCGTTGCCGCCGCTGGACACCGTCACGCTGCCGCCTGAGCCGCCGTAGGTGGTGCTGTTGACCAGGATGAGGGCCTGGTCGGCACCCGGCGCCAGCTGGGCGTACTGCTCGGCAACTGTTTCGTCGACGCAGACCAGCCGGTCCAGGCCTCCGCACCAGAACTCGCCGTCGAGGGCGGTGTCCTTTTCAATGCCGAGGGTTGGATCGTTGTCCGATCCGGACTGGGCTGAGATCGCGTTGACCTGCCACACGTTGAAGCTGTTCTTCAGCGTCCGGAACGGCTCCACCGCGCTGAGCTGGGTCCAGCGGGCGAGGACCTGGCTGTGGAACAGCTCCTGCTCCGCGGCGGTGTAGCCGTCACCGACGAAGACGAGGTCGTAGCGGCTGCCCGGCGCGCCGGTCTGCTGGATCGTCACCACCTCGGCCGTCACGTCGACGGACTTGTGGGTCCGCGGGAGATCGGCCACCCGGACGTTCTCCTTCCGGATCGAGCCGTTCGGCGAGAACACCTCCCGCACCTCCGTCCTGGTGTCCGCAGACGCCGGCAGCTGCACCAGCCCGTAGATCGTCGCGGTCATCGCGACGGCTGCCGCCACCAGAGCCGCCCTTCGGCTTCGCACTCGTATCACGGGCGCCTCCTCGATCTCGGCAATGGAGGAACCAGGCTACATCTACCTTTATCTATGCATTGGGCCGGACCAGACCGCTCTCGTACGCGAGCACCACCGCCTGTACGCGGTCCCGCAGCTCCAGCTTTCCGAGGATCCGGCCGACGTGCGTTTTCACGGTGGTCTCGGCGACATGCAACCGCTCAGCGATATCGGCGTTCGACCGGCCCTGGGCGACCAGCAGAAACACCTCGCGTTCGCGGTCGGTGAGGGTCGCCAGCCGCTTGGCGGAGCTGTGCACCGCTGGGACCGCGGGCACCAGTTGCCCGGCGAAGCGATCGAGCAGCCGCCGGGTGACCCGGGGCGCAACGATGGCATCGCCGGCGGCGATGGACCGGATCGCCGAGAGCAGCTCGGCAGGCGGAGCGTTCTTGAGCAGGAAGCCGCCGGCCCCGGCCTGTAGCGCCGCGAAGGCGTTCTCGTCGGTGTCGAACGTGGTGAGCGCGAGCACCCGGGCTCGGTTTGCCGACGCCACCAATTCTCTGGTAGCGGCGACGCCATCCATGACGGGCATCCAGATGTCCATCACCACGACGTCCGCATCGACGTCCCGCAGCACCCGCAGTGCCTCGGCCCCGTCGGCGGCCTCACCGACGACCTCCATGTCGTCCTGTGCGGACAGAATCGACCGGAATCCGCGCCGGACGAGCTCTTGGTCGTCCACGACGACAACTCTGATCACCCGCCACCACCCCGGGCACTGGCTGCGCCGTTCACCGTGTCGCCCCCGTTCATGTCGTGCTCTTTGCCGTCATCGTTTCCACTCGACGTCCGTGGAATGGTCGCCACCACGCACCAGCCGCCATCCTCTCGCGGCCCGGCCTCCAAGGTGCCACCGTGCAGGGCGGCCCGTTCCCGCATCCCGGCCAGGCCGTGACCTGGGCGAGCAGTGACCGCCGTCGTGACCCGTCGCTTCCTGCCTCCGTCGTCACTCACCTCGACACGCATGGACTTCGGCGTGAAGGCGAGACGCAGGGTCACGGCGGCGTCGGACCCGGCGTGCCGCAGGGTGTTGGTCAGGGATTCCTGGATGATCCGGTATGCCGCAATCTCCTGCGCCCTGCTGAGGCGACCCGGCGCACCCGTGGTCTCGCGCACCACGCGCAGGCCGGACCGTGCCACAAGTCCGTCGATCTCCCTGAGCCCGATCGCTCTGCGCTCTGTTCCGTCGCCGTTCGCGCGGTCCGCCTCGGCCAGCAAACCGTCGAACGCGGCGCCGGGACCTGCGGCATCTTGCCGGCGCTCCAACCTTCGCGCCACGGCAGCCCAGGATCGATCACTCGAATGCGTTACGGGCTCGACCACCGCTTCGGGCACCGGCAGCGACGCGCCTCGCAACAGCTGGATCACCCGGCCCATGTCGTCGAGCGCTTCGCGGCCGGTCGAGGCGATCGTCGCCAGGGCTTCGCGGGCGGGCGTCTCGGATCCTTCGAGCGTGAAACCGGCGGCATCGGCCTGGACGATCATCACGCTGAGGCTGTGCGCCACCACGTCGTGGATCTCGCGGGCGATGGCCGCCCGTTCTTCGGCAACGGCGAGCAGGGCCAAGTGGTCGCGTTCGCGTTCGAGAGTGGCGGTACGTTCCTCGAGCGTCTGCACGTACAGCCGCCGGGTGCGCAGGCCGTAGGCGGTGACCCACGTCGCCACCGTCACCGCGCCCACGACCCAGAACACCACCCAGAAGTTGCCGGAACGGTTGTTCTCCACGAGAGCGGCGACCAGTACTGCGACGCCCGCACCGGCTCCGGCGACCACTCCCCAGCGGAGCTCGGGCCTGTACAGCACCGCGGCGTACATGGCGATCAGAACAGCGATGTCGAACATCCGCACGTAGCTGCTCATCAACAGGTGCAGCGGCGCCAGCAGATAGACCACGGCCACCACGACCATCGGCACGTGCCGCCGCCAGATCAGCGCAAGTGCCATGGCCAGACCGCAGATCTTGATGGGCCACGGCAGGCGGTACTCGAAGAGGGTCAGGGCAGCGACGAGCGCCGCCACGGCTCCGTCGAACAGCCAGGGTCGGATCCACGCGCCGATGCGCCACACGACCACCACGATAGAAGGCCTCATGCGTCCGCCATGGCGCTGACCACAGAAGCTCGGGCCGCTCGGCGTGAGGGCAGCACCGCCGCACCGGCTCCGGCCACTGCCGCGATGAGCACGAAGCTCAGGAGTTGCCCGCCCGGAACGGTCAGCAGCGCATCGGTGGAACCGAAGGCCGCCTCCGACGCCAGCCAGCCGTAGAGCACCCCGAACGCCACTCCGACGACGGCGCCGGCTGACGCCATCAGCAGGGCCTCGACGAGCAGGGTCGCGCGCAGCTGACCCCGGGTCAGGCCGAGTGCGCGGACGAGAGCCGACTCCCTGGTGCGTTCCAGGACGGAGAGGGACAGCGTGTTGGTGATGCCGACCAGGGCGATGACCAGCGCGAAGCCCAGCAGGACCGCGATGATTCCGAGGATCTGCCGGATGGCAGCGCCGCGCTCGGCACGGACCGAAGCGAGGTCGTCGACCTGCACCAGCGGATGCGCGGCCAGGGCGGCATCGATGCGTTGCCGTGCGGCTGAGGTGTCGCTGCCGGGTGCCGACCGGACCAGGATCAGACTGTCGTCCCGCTGCGACGGGTAGAGCGCCGCGAAGTCGCTGGGCCACAGGATCACGTCGCCGACAAGGCTGGAGGCCTCGACCAGCGCGGCGATGCGCACTGTCTGCTTCCGCCCTGCGGCCGAAACCGTTAGCTCGTCACCGACCTTGCCTTGACCTGTCGCTGCGAGCGCTGAGCCGGGTCCGAAGTCAGCCAGCCGTCCGGCTGTCACCTCGGGCCGGTACGCCGTACCGATCGCTGCGCTGTCCAAACCGGCGATTGTCACCGTGTCGCCGGCTACCCGCCCGTCAGCCTGCTTGACCTTGGCGACCAGGTCGAATGTCCGGTCACCGGTGAGGCCCGCACCAACCGCCGGCGAGATGCCCCGCTGCCCTTCGGCCGGGGTGAGCAGATAGTCGACCGGATACGCCTCGTTGAGCTGAGCCTCCGCCGTGCGGTCCACCGTGGCGGCGATGGTGCTGCCGCCGGCCATCAGCCCCACACCGACGAGCAACGCGGCCGTGGTGGCAGCCGTACGACCGGGGTTGCGCCGGGCGTTGGCGACCGCCAGCCGTGCGGGCACACCGAACAGACGACCCGGCAGCCACCCCAGCGCGGCGACGAGCCTGCCGATGACGAGGGGCGAGATCAGCAGCAAGGCCAGGAAGTTGCCGATGCCGCCGGCCACCACCAAGATCATCGCCGCTTCGGGCTGGTCCAGTCGCAGCCCCGCCACCGTCGTCAGCGTGCCGGCCAGCGCCACCAGAGCCGCGGCGACGATCAGCACGCGCCGCGATCTGCCGGTGGCGGGCACCACCATGCGCAGGGCGGCGACCGGCGGGACTCGGGTGGCCCGGGCCGCGGGAACCACAGCGGAGACCATGGTCACGAGCGGCCCGAGGAGGAGTGACACGAGCAGAGGGTAGGGCGTGAGGACGAGGCCGCCGGCCGGCAGCCGGACCCCGAGCGCCGCCGAGCCCTTCAGCAGCCCCCACGCGACCGCGTATCCGAGCAGGATGCCCAGCATCGCACCGGCGATGCCCACCAGGGCGGAGTCGGCGAGCAGTGAACGCAGGATCTGACCTCGGCGCGCGCCGACGCAGCGCAGCAACGCCGTCTCCCGTTGCCGCTGGGCGACCAAAATTCCGAACGTGTTGGCGATGACAAATCCGGCCACCAGCACCGCCACTGCGGCGAACAGGTACAAGCCGATCGCCAACCCGTTGATCTGCGCGAACGCTTGCTGGGCGAGATCGTGGCGGAACTGATCGCCGGTGCGGGCCGACGCCGCGGCCGGCACCGGCAGGCGATCGCGAACTGCCTCCGGATCGACTCCGGCGCTGACGGTGGCCACCACGTTCCGGTAGCCGGTGGCATCGGTGAGCCGAGTGAGGGTGGCCCGGGTGACCACGGTCGTGGAGACGTCTCCGGTGATCGCGACGATGCCGACGATACGCAGTGTGCGGCGCTGCTCCGAGGCGTCCAGGACAGTGGCGGAGTCACCGATCCGGTAACCCGTGGTTTCCGCTGTCTTGTTGTCTATCGCCGCTTCACTGTCGGAGGTGGGCAGGGAGCCTTCGCTGAGGTCGTACGAACGCAGGGTCGGGTCGTCGCCGACGTCGATGCCGTAGCCCGGAGTGCCGAAGGTCGCCACGAGGCGGCCGTTGCGGTCGAGCAGTGGTAGCCCCTCCCGCATGCGGCCGGTGGCCGACGCGACGCCGTCCGTGCGGCGCACGGCATCCAGATCGGCCGGGGTGAGGCGGGCGCCCGACGCGGCGGAAACCACCACGTCGACGTTGCGCGCCGCCCGGGCGAACTGGTCGACCAGGGCACTCTTGGCGCTGTCACTGAAGATCATCGTGCCGGCCACGAACGCGACGGCGAGCACGATCGCCAACCCGGTCGGCACCAGGCGGCGCGGGCGCAGTCCGGTCCGTCGCACGTCAGGCCCCCAGCCGCTGGAGCCGGTCGGCGACGCCGTCCGGGGTGGGCGCCCGAAGGTCGTCGACGATGCGCCCGTCCGCCAGCACGACCACACGGTCCGCGTATCCGGCGGCGACCGGGTCGTGGGTCACCATCACGACGGTCTGACCCCACTCCCGGACGCTGCGCCGCAACAGGTCGAGCACACCGGCGCCGGTCCGGGTGTCCAGGCTGCCGGTCGGCTCGTCAGCGAACACCACGTCCGGACGGCTCATCAGCGCCCGCGCACAGGCGACCCGCTGCTGCTGGCCGCCGGAGAGCTGGGCCGGGTAGTGGTGCAACCGATCGGCCAGACCGAGGTCGGCCGCGACCTGCGCGAGGCGCTGACGCTCCGGGCGACGCCCGGCGAGCTCGCCAGGCAACAGGATGTTCTGCTCGGCGGTGAGCGTCGGCAGCAGATTGAAAGCCTGGAAGACGAACCCGATGCGGTCGCGGCGGAGCACCGTGAGGTCGCGGTCGGCCAGGCCGGTCAATTCGACGCCGCCGATCAGGATCGATCCGGACGTCGAGGTGTCGAGGCCGGCCAGCAGGTGCATCAGGGTGGACTTGCCGGAGCCGGACGGGCCCACGATCGCGGTGAACTGCCCCGCGGGGAACGTGACGCTCACCCGGTCGACGGCTGTCACCGCTGTCTCGCCCTCGCCGTACACCTTGACGAGCTCGTCCGCCCGCACGGCGTGCGTGGTGGTCATCTCGGCCTCCTGTTCCTGTGGTCGGAGGCGAATCTATGGACGAACGGGCATCGGCCGCGTCGTCATCAGGAACGGTCTTGGCGTACTCCTCAAGGAGGACACGAGCGTTGCGCGTCCTCCTGAAGTCCACGACGGGATCGTCGCGCGGGCGGACGACAGGCGACGCGTACGAGTCGAAGCTGAGCGGGTGCAGTTGCCGCGGCCGATCACCGAAGGGGTCCGGCGTCCGGTTGCCCCGACGTGACATCTGTGCCGCATGGGACCCAGCAGACTGAAACATTCTCGCTAATGAGGGAGAAATGACCGCTAGCCTGAGCGAATGGTGCAGCCCGGACAAATGGCGCCACCTGCAGAGGAGCCTGCGGGCGACAGCTCGCTCGTCTTCCGAGCCGGGCCGCTGCTCTGCGCTCTTCGCCTGGACGAGGTCATCGAGACCATGCGGCCTCTGGCCACCCATCCCCTCGCCGGCACTCCCGCGTTCGTGAAGGGCATCTGCATCATGCGGGGCATCCCCACCCTGGTGATCGACGTGGCCCGGCTCCTCGGCGGGGCCGACGCCGAGGTGTCGCGCTTCGTCGCGGTGCGGACCGAACGTGGCCCGGTGGCGTTCGCGACCGGTGAGATCCATGGCGTGCGGCCGGTCAGCACGGGCACCGAAGGACGCCATGAGGCTCTGCTCGGGGACGCGCCCGCCCGTCTCATCGCCGCCGTCGGCACGATCGACGCCGCGCCGGTGCTGCTGTTGCAGAGCATGCGGCTCGTACCCGATGAGGTCTGGGCTGCCGCAGCCTCCCTGGCGGTGACCTCATGAGCGCTTCCGCGGAGGTCACGATGTTCCGTGGCCTGCTCGCCACGAAGCTCGGCTGGACGTTCGACGACAACGATACGTCCCAGCTGGCCGAGGTGCTCGGCAAGCGGTCGGAGACGCACGGACTCAGCCGCTCCCGGTATCTGGGCCGGCTGGCCCGGGAGGACTGGGACGACGAGCTGACGACGCTGGCCGAGGACCTGACGATCAACGAGACCTACTTCTTTCGCCACGGTGAGCAGTTCCGCGTCCTCGCCGAGGTGGCGCTGCCCGAACGGATCGAGACCCGCTCGACCCAGCGGGTGCTGCGGATGTTGTCGGTGGGCTGCTCCTCGGGCGAAGAGGCCTACACGATGGCGATCGTGGCGCGCGAGACGCAGCCGGGCCCGGACTGGATCATCTCGGTGCAGGGGCTGGACGCGAATCCCGCCGTGCTCCACCGGGCCAGGACCGGCCGGTATTCGGCCTGGTCGTTGCGCGAGACCCCGGACGCGGTGCGGCAACGCTACTTCCACGCGAACGACGGCGAGTTCGAGCTGGACGCCGGCATCCGGTCGGCGGTGCGCTTCCAGCAGTACAACGTCGCGACCGACGACGAGGTGCTGTGGCGCCCGGACCAGTACGACGTGGTGTTCTGCCGGAACCTGCTGATGTACCTGACACCTCAGGTGCGCGAATCCCTGATCCAGCGGATGACCAGGGCGCTGTCGCCGGGCGGATACCTGTTCCTCGGGCACACCGACTCGCTCGGCAGCCGTCCGGACGGGCTCGAACCGCAGCACACGCGCCACACGTTCTACTACCGTCGGCTACAGCACTCGGTTCCCTCCGCCGACGCAGTGCCGGCCTTCACCGCGCCGACTCGCGGTCATGTACCCGTGCCGCCTGGTCCGGTGGAGTCCAGCGTCCATGACCGTGCGATGCGGCTGCTGCTGGACGAGCGCTTCACCGAGGCGCTGCGCCTGATCGAGGCCGAGCCGACAGACGGGCGCGCTGCGCGTGATGTCCTGCTGCACGGCGTGCTCCTGGCCCACGCCGGCCGCCTCGAGGAAGCCGAGATGCTGTGCCGGCGCCTGCTCGACGTCGACGGGCTCTACGCCGACGCCCACCACCAGCTCGCGGTGTGCCTGGAGGGCGGGGCTGCCGTGGATGTGGCGATCGGGCACTACCGGCTGGCCGCGTACCTGGATCCGGACTTCGCCATGCCCCGCCTGCGGCTCGGCCTGCTCGCCCGGCGCCGGGGCGAGAACCGGATCGCCGTGCCCGAGCTGGACCGGGCGCTCGGCCTGCTCCGCCGGGAACGCGACGAGCGGATCGCACTGTTCGGCGGCGGCTTCGGCCGGATCGCCCTGACCACGCTCTGCCGTGCGGAGCTCGACGCGTGCGGGGCGCACCGATGAGCCCCAGTGACGTCAAGAACCGCCTCGCCGAGTTGCGCGACGACTTCGATCGTTCCTTCACGGAACCGGCGCGCCAGCATGACGCCGAGCACGCCGAGCTGCTGGCCGTCCGGGCCGGCGGCCGCCCGTACGCGTTACGCCTCTCGCAGGCCTCCGGGGTGCACTCCGACCGCCCGGTCACGCCGTTGCCCGGACCGCAGGCGGCGCTGCTGGGCGTCGCGGGGTTCAGCGGCGCGATCGTGCCCGTCTACGACCTCGCGGCACTGCTGGGGCATCCCGTGCCCGACCGTCCGCGCTGGCTCGTGGTCGCCGCGGGGGCTCCACCGCTCGCACTGGCGTTCCACGATCTCGACGGTCACGTCCGGGTGCCGACCTCGATCATCGTCGACGAGGCCGACGGCAACACCGGACGCGACGTGTTGCGCGGCATGGTCCCGCTGCCGGGTGGCATCCGGCCGATCGTGGACCTGCTGTCGGCCCGCGCGGTCGTCCATCAGCTGACCGGACACACCACGTACAACACCGAGGAGCGGTGACGGGCATGGCCAAACGTACATTCGGCAACAAGCTCGGGCTCGGATTCGGGCTGACCGTGGCCCTGACCCTGATCATGGGCGCGTCCTCGGTGGCCGCGCTGTCCATCGTCGTGGACGCCAAGGACGACGCGATCCGGGAAGCCGTCGACGATCTGGGCAGCGCCGAGCACCTGACGACCAAGGCGGAGAGCCGGATCAGCGACTATCGGGCGTATCTGCTCAACGGCAACGAGGAGTATCTGAACCTCACCACGCAGGACCGGGAGGAGTTTCTGGGACTGGTGGTGCGGTTGCGCGGCACGCTCACCGATCGCGCCGCGATCTCCCTGCTGGAAGCCGTCGCCACCGCGGAGGCCCAGCATGCGGCGGTCCTGCAGCCGGTCATCGAGAAGCGCAAGACGATCACCGACCTGAAGACCATCAGTCAGCTCAACGCCACTGAGGTCGGCCCGGCCCGCCGGGCACTCCAGGAATCGATCTCCGCTCTGACCGCCAAGGTCCGCGCCGACGTGGAGACCGCCCGACGCCAGTCGTCAGCCCGGGCCACCCAGGGCATCATCCTGATCATCGTGCTCGGCCTGCTCGCCATGGCCTGCGGTGCCTACATCGCCTGGCGGCTCAATCGCGACCTGCGTCGTGAGGTCGGCGCCGCTGTCGGGCACATCCAGAGTTCGTCGGCCGAGCTCGAGGCGGCCGCCGCCCAGCAGGCGACCGGCGGGCGCGACCAGGCGAGCGCGATGAGCGAGATCACCACGACCATCAGCGAACTGCTGATCACGTCGCGGCAGATCGCGGAGAGCGCGCAACGGGTGTCGAAGATCGCCGAGGATACGGCTGACGCTGCGCAGACCGGCGATGCCACGATCGACCAGACCCGGGCCTCGATCTCCGCCATCCGTTCCCAGGTGGACCAGATCGTGCAGCACATGCTGGCGTTGGGTGAGAAGTCCCAGCAGATCGGCGGCGTCGTCGACCTGGTGTCCGAACTCGCCGAGCAGACCAACATCCTGGCCATCAACGCGACCATCGAGGCCAGCGGCGCCGGCGAGTGGGGGCGGCGGTTCGCCGTGGTGGCCGAGGAGATCCGCAAACTCGCGGACCGTACGGCAGGGTCGGCCAAGGAGATCCGCGCGCTGATCGACGACGTCCGCGGGGCGGTGAACACCACGGTGATGGCCACGGAGATCGGCGCCAAGAGCGTGGACGCGGGTTCGCGGCAGTTCGACGACGCGACCAGTTCGTTCCGGCGCATCGCCCAGCTCGTCGCGACGACCAACGACGCCACTCGCGAGATCGAGCTGTCGACGAAGCAGCAGACCACGGCGGTCGAGCAGGTCAATGTGGCCGCCTCCGACACCGCGCGGGTGACCCGGGAGACGGAGGCGAGCGCCGTGCAGACGAAACAGACCGCCGCGCACCTGTCGAGTCTGTCCGGTGACCTGCTCGACCTGGTCGGCACCGGTCGGCGCTGATGAGCCAGGATCCGCTGCGGTACTTCCGGGTCGAGGCCCGCGAACTGATCGACCAGATCAGCGCGGGCGTCCTCGACCTGGACCAGCAGCCCGGGCCCGACCTGGTCGCGCGGCTGCTGCGCTTCGCGCACACCCTGAAGGGCGCCGCCCGGGTGGTACGCCAGCAGGAGATCGCCGACCGGGCGCACGCCTTCGAGGAAGTGCTCGTGCCGCACCGCAGCGCCGGCGAGCCACTGCCCGCGGACCAGATGCGGGAGTTGTTGCGCCTCAACGACGAGATCGAGGAACGGGTCGCCGCGCTCGAGCCTCAGCGGCCGCAGGCGCAGCCACCCTTGCGGTTCCCGCCGGGAATGACTCCGGGGGGTGCGAGCCCCTCCCCCGGCCTTCGAGCTTCTGGCGATCGGGGTGCGGGACCCGGGCGAGCCGCGGAGCAGGAGGATGAGTCCCGGACAGGCAACGCGCGGCTGCCCGAGAGTGAGCCAGGGAGCCTCGGCGCGCAACAACATGACGGCGATCCGGGACGCCCGGTCGGGGGCCGAGCTGACGACACAGCGGCCCACAGCGGGCCTCAGGCCGAAGAGGTCGTCGGAGCGACCAGCGCGTCGCAGCACGACGACGAACGTCGGATCCAGGTGCCGGGTGTCCATGGTAGACAGCATCAGCAGAGTGATCAGCCGCAAGGCGCCGCACCGCAGACCGACAGTGGCCGAGAAGATGTCGACAGGTCTGAGATCAACAGGCGCCAGACGGCCTATCCGTCCGCGGCCGGCGACATGGGCGGGATCGCCACAGCTGCGGCGTCCGCAGCTCAGCCGGCGCCGGTCGACGGACCGGACGATCACCGGCCGAAAGCAGGCGACGGCACCCGCCACTCCGAACAAGGTCGGTCCGCGGCAGACGTTCCCGGCGGTGCCGAAGCAACGGCGAAGAGCGAGGAGGCCGCCAAGACCCCCTCGCATCCCGATGCCGCGCCCGCCGCGCGCGGTGCGACCGCCGATGTCGATGAGCTTCTCGATGCCGTCGGCGAGGCCCACGCTCGCTTCGCTCCGTTGCGTACCGGGGGGCATGCTCTTGATCAGTTGACCCGTTCCGCGGAGGCTCTCGCCGACCAGCTCCGCGTCGGGCGCACCGCCGCGCACACCGATGCGGCCCGGGTTGTCGCCGCCCGTCTCGCCGCGGACCTCGGTGCGCTCGGCAGGCGGATCACCGACACCGTCGAGCAGGTCGAGCGGGAGCTGGACGAGGTGCGGGGCCGGGCTGAGCGGCTGCGACTCGTGTCAGCGTCGAGCATCTTCACCGGCCTGCACCGCGCGGTCCGCGACGCTGCCGACGCCCAGGGCAAGCGGGTGCGGTTCGAGGGCAGGGGTGGCGACCTGCGGCTGGATCCGCAGGTGTTGACGCTGGCCAACAACGCATTGCTGCACGTCGTTCGCAACTCGGTCGCGCACGGCATCGAGCCTGACGCGGACCGTCTGGCGGCCGGTAAACCCGTCGAGGGCCGGGTGGTCGTGGAGGTCGAGCGGCGTGGACGGTACGTGGCTTTCCGGTGCACGGACGACGGACGGGGCTTTGATCTCGCGGCGGTCCGGCGCACCGCTGAGGCCCGTGGGCTGCTGATGCCCGGTGGGACGCCGCCCGACGAGCAGACGCTGGTCGAGCTGGTCCTGCGTGGCGGCATCAGCACCTCCCCGACGGTGACCGAGGTGGCCGGCCGGGGCATCGGGCTCGATGTCGCCCGGGACGTCGCCGATCAGCTCGGGGGCGAGGTATCCGTGCGGACCGAGGCCGGCCGGGGCGCCGCTGTCGAGCTGGTGCTGCCGCTCGCGCTGATGTCGATGCACGGGCTGATTCTCGAGGCGGCCGGGACCATCGCCACTGTGCCGCTCGACTCCGTACGCACGTGCGTACGGTTGCTGCCGGAGCAGGCCACAGCCGCAGCCGTCACCGGAAAGATGGCGCACGACGGCGAGGCAGTGCCGTTCCTCCCGCTGGCCCGGGCGCTGTACGCAGGCACGACAGTGCCGGATGGCGGCGGGCCCACCGTCGCCGTCATCGTGGGCACCGACGACCAGGCCGTGGCCGTCGGCGTCGACCGGCT